>DATKJN010000001.1:0-3759 GCA_035543655.1 Burkholderiaceae bacterium
ATGCCGGACAGCGACAGCAACTGCGCGCCGAGCAGGGTTTCGGCCAGCGGCAGCGGCACCTGGTGAAAGCCGATGGCGTGCAGGATCGGCGCCGCGCCGCTCCAGGTTTCGCCGACGCCGCCGCTCGCCTCGCTGGCGAGCGCAAGCGTGAAGCCGTTGTCGACCGCAAGCCGCCACAGACGGTCGTCGAAGGCGCCTTCTTCGACGCGCTCGCGCGACGCCTTGTCGACCTGTTCGGCAAACAAGCGCTGCACGCTTTGTTCGATGAGGGATTCGTCGCTCATGCGGCCCCCTGGGCTCTACGAGTCGTCCCCCCAGGGGGGAGCGAGCGCCTTCGGAGCGGCCGTGCGGCGCTCATCGCAAGTCCATCCCCTTGGCGATGATGCCGCGCAGGATCTCGCGCGTGCCGCCGCGCAGCGAGAACGATGGGGAGGCGAGCGTGGTGTAACGCAGCGCGTGCTCGAGCGGCGAACCCGGCTCGATGCGGCCGCCGAACAGGTCGTGTGCGATGTCGGGCATCGCCTGCTCGACCAGCGCACCCTGGTCTTTCACCAGCGCGGCCGGCAGCGCCGGGTTCTCGCCGCGCGCCAGCATGCCGGCCACACCGAGAGACATCTGGCGCATGGTCGCGTAATGCGCCACCACGCGGCCCAGTGCGACGGCATGGCGCGGGTTGTTTGCGTCCGCCGCATTGAGCATCTCGAGCAGGAGCTGCGTGCTGCTCAGATAGCGCTCCGGACCGCTGCGTTCGAACGCCAGTTCGGCGCCGACCTGCTTCCAGCCCTCGCCTTCGGTGCCGATCAGATGGTCGTGCGGCACCACCACATCGTCGAACGTGACCTCGTTGAAGTCGTGTTCGTTGAGCTGGTTGATGATCGGACGCACCGTGATGCCCGGCGTCTTCATGTCCAGCAGCAGCTGCGACAGCCCGGCGTGTTTGTTCTCGCCGCGATCGCCGGTGCGCACCAGCACGATCATGTGGTGCGCATGGTGCGCGCGCGAGGTCCACACCTTGCGCCCATTGATCACCCAGCCGTCAGCCGTGGCGACTGCCTTGGTGCGGATCGACGCCAGATCGGAGCCCGAGTCGGGCTCGCTCATGCCGATGCAGAAGTACGCTTCGCCGCGCACGATGCGGGGCACGTAGCGCGGCGCCAGCACGTCGGGCGAGAAACGCATCAGCAGCGGGCCGCTTTGCCGATCGGCCACCCAGTGCGCGCCCACCGGCGCGCCGGCGGCGAGCATCTCCTCCAGCACCACGTACCGTTCGAGCGACGACCGTTCGTGGCCGCCGTACCGCTTGGGCCAGGTCATGCCGATCCAGCCGCGCGCGGCCATCGCTCGCGTGAACTCGGGATTCGAGCCCGACCAGTTGCGCACGCGTTTGGCCACCGGCATGCCGGCCATCTGTTCGGTCAGGAAGGCGCGCACCTCGGTGCGCAGCGCTTCGCATTCGGCGGGCAGCACGCCGGGGCTGATGCGCAAGCCCTGCATCGCGGTTTGTCTCCTCGGGTTTTCTCGGCTGCGGGAACGGCCATTCTCAAGTGAACTTGTTGGTCGAGCAACAAATATTTGTGCAGACGCCGCCGATGTCCGACACCCCGCGCACCGTGCCCGCCGGCCCGCTGTCCGGTGTGCGCGTGCTCGACCTCACCGCCGTGGTGCTGGGACCGCTGGCCACGCAGATCCTCGGCGACTACGGTGCCGACGTGATCAAGGTCGAGCCACCCGAAGGCGACCGCATGCGCGCCAACGGCGTCACACGGCACCGCGGCATGAGTTCGATCTTTCTGGCGATCAACCGCAACAAGCGCTCGTTGTGCATCGACCTGAAGTCGGCCGACGGCGTGGCGGTGATCAAGAAGCTGCTGCCCACGGTCGACGTGCTGGTGCACAACATGCGGATGTCGGCAGTGCAGCGCCTCGGTCTACATCACGAGGCGCTGGCTGCGTTGAACCCGCGCCTGGTGTACTGCGTGGCACCGGGGTTTGGACAGGGCGGACCCGACGAGAACAAGCCCGCGTTCGACGACGTGATCCAGGCCGCGTGCGGACTCGCGGGTTTGATCGGCCACGGCAGCGGCAACCCCGACTACGTGCCGTCGCTCATCGCCGACAAGACCTCGGGTCTCGCACTGGCCAACGCGGTGCTCGCGGCGCTGTTCGAACGCGAGCGCAGCGGCCGCGGCCAGTTCGTCGAGGTGCCGATGTTCGAGACGATGGTGGCGTTCACGCTCGCCGAGCATCTCGGCGGCTTGACGTTCGAGCCGGCGCATGGACCAGCGGGTTATCAGCGCCTGCTGTCCGGCGGCCGTCGGCCGGCGCCCACCCGCGACGGCCATGTCGCGATGCTGCCGTACAGCGGCGAACACTGGCGGCAGTTCTTCATCCGCGCCGGGCGCGAAGACCTGGCGGCCAAGTACAACTTCGACGATCGCCACGAGCGCAACGCGCGCATCCAGGAGATCTACGACGACATGGCGCTGGTGACGCGGCGCATGAGCAGCGCACAGTGTCTCGCGCTGTGCGAAGCGCTCGACATTGCGGCCACGCGCATCTACAGCATCGGCGAGCTGCCCGAGCATCCGCACCTGAAGGCGGTGCAGCTGTTCGAGCGCCACGAGCATCCGGCCGAAGGGTCGATCGTCGGCGTGCGGCCGCCGACGCGATTCGCGCGCACGCCGGCGTCGGTGCGCCGGCTGGCGCCGCTGCTCGGCGAACACAACGTCGAGCTGCTGCGCGAAGCCGGCCTGAACGATGCACAGATCGCCGAGCTGGAGGCCAAGAAGGTGATCCGCAGCGCCCCGCCGCGTGGCTGAGCGCGTCGACCGAAGAACCACAGGAGACTTCGATGAACACCGTGCTGCGAACGTGTGCCGCCTTGTTGGCGCTGATCGCCGGATCAGCCTGCGCGCAAAGCCAGCCGGCGCCGTTTCCGAACAAGGCGCTGCGCATCTTCGTGCCGTTCAACGCCGGCAGCGGCGCCGATTCGTCGTCGCGCTTCTACGGCGAGCTGATGAGCAAGATGTTCAACCAGCAGGTGCTGGTGGAGAACCGTCCCGGCGGCAGCGGCGTGCTGGCGGTGCAGGCCACGCGGCAGGCGCCACCCGACGGCCACACCATCCTGATGGGCAGCAACTCACCCGCGGTGGTGAACGCGATCGCGATCAAGAACCTGCCGTACGACCCGTTCAAGGACATCCGGCCGCTGTATGGCATTTCGTTGACGCCGGTGGCGTTCGCGGTGCGCGCCGACTCGCCGCACAAGACGATCAACGACGTGATCGCGGCCGCCAGGAAGAACAACACGCCGCTGCAGCTGGGCAACTACTCCGCCGGCTACCAGCTGGTGGCGGCCTGGCTCGGCACGACCACCGGCCTGCCGGTGACGCACATCCCGTACAAGGGCGGCGCGCAGATGCTGACCGATGTCGTCGGCGGTCAGCTCGACGTCGGCGTGATCGATTTCGGCGGCACGATCGAGTTGATGAAGGGCGGCCGCCTGCGCGTGCTGGCCATCACCGGCGACAAGCGCGAGCCCAAGTTCCCCGACATTCCGACGATGAAGGAGAGCGGCTTTCCGGAGTTCGAGACCTGGGTCTGGTCGGCGTTCTTCGTGCGCGCCGACACGCCGAACGACATCGTCGACAAGCTCGCCGCCTACGTGCACCGCGCGATGACGTCGGAAGAAGGCCGCGCGTGGCAGGCCACGCAGGTGTCGGCGCCGCTGATGATGGGGCCGAAGGAGCTCGGCGAGTT
>DATKJN010000002.1:0-5470 GCA_035543655.1 Burkholderiaceae bacterium
TTGCTGGTTCTCACCCGTGATCTGCAGGTTGCTGATCGCGAACTGGAAGCGGCTCATCGCGGCACCGTAGGTGGCACGGCTGGTGCTGATGGTGTCCAGCGCCGTGTCGAGCGCGGCCACCGCCGTGGAGGCGTTGGCAGCGGTCGTCAGGTCACCGGCCACCGTCGCCACGGTCGCGGTCGTGACCGTCAGCGTGTCGCCGTTGTTGGGGCCGATCTGGAAGCTCTGCGCGCCGGCGCCGGCGCCGACGATGGCGGTGCCGTTGAACTTGGTCTGCGCCGCAATACGCGTCACTTCGGCCGACAGTTGCGCGTATTCCGTGTTCAGGTTGGCGCGGTCGGTGGTGCCGTTGGAACCGTTCTGCGCCTGGATCGCCAGCTCGCGCATGCGCTGGAACACGTCGCTCATCGTGGCCAGCGCGCCTTCAGCGGTCTGGGCCAGCGAGATGCCGTCGTTGGCGTTGCGGATGGCGACGTTGATGCCGCGGATCTGCGCGTTCATGCGGTCGGCGATCGCCAGGCCGGCAGCGTCGTCCTTCGACGAGTTCACGCGCAGGCCCGACGACAGGCGCTGCAAAGACACCGACAGCGATTCCCGCGAGGTCATCAGGTTGCGCTGGGCGTTCAACGAAGAGACGTTGGTGTTGATGGTGGACATGACTGGACTCCTTGAGTTGAAACGAATCCGGCTGTTTAGCCGCCGGGTTGCCCGACGCCAGAGTCGCTGTGGGCCTGTTTCAGCCTGCCAGTCCCTCCAACCGGACCACGTTCCCCTTTCGGGGAGCCGTTGCATGCCTTATCGGAGGTGTGCAAACCGAACTTGAGGGGCTTTCGGGTTCAGTTCGGCCGATCGGAACGTGAACGATTGCGCTTGGCGCGACGAACTGGGCTCCGAATGCGGCGCTTTTCGCTTTTTCCGGTCCATGCGACTTCGACACACCATCGGGCATGCCCGGACTGTCCCTCGTGATGATTGCGCGCAATGAAGCTCATGACATCGAGCGCTGCCTGCACAGCGTGCGTCCGCACGTCGACTCGATGTTCGTGCTCGACACCGGGTCGAGCGACGGAACGCCCGAGATCGCGCGCCGTGCCGGCGCCCGCGTGGACACGTTTCACTGGTGCGACGACTTCAGCGCCGCACGCAACGCCGCGCTGCAGCGCGCCGACGCCGACTGGGCGCTGGTGCTCGATGCCGACGAATGGCTGGTCGACGGCGCCGCCGCGCTGCTGGCCTTGCGTGGCGAACCGCCCATCTATATAGGCGTGCTGCGCGTCGACAACCTGTACGGCGCCGACGCGGCGCGAGCGGCCCGATCGGCGAGCTGGCTGTCGCGCGTGTTGCCGCGCGGGGCGCGCTACGAAGGGCGCGTCCACGAGCAGCCGCCAGCGCACTGGCCGCGCAAGCGGCTCGACGTGACCGTGCTGCACGATGGCTATCTCGACGGCGCGATGCGCGGCAAGCGGGGCCGCAACGAGGCGCTGCTGCGCCAGGCCCTGGCAGAGCAGCCGCACGATGCCTATCTGCACTACCAGCTCGGCAAGGAGCTCGAGGTGCGTGGCGGCTTCAACGAGGCGCTGCCGCACTACCAGCGCGCACATGCCACCGCGCAACGCGTCGACCCGTGGCGGCATGATCTGGTGCTGCGCCTGTTGTTCACGTTGAAGAAGCTGGGCCGGCATGCCCGCGCGGTGGACCTGGCCGATGCCGAGATGGCGCTGTTCGGCGACTCGCCGGACTTCTGCTTCACGCTCGGCGATCTGCTGCTCGATTGGGCCGCGCACGAGCCGACGCGCGGCGCCGAACTGGTGCCGATGATCGAGTCGGCCTGGCAGCGCGCGGTCGCCATCGGCGAGCGGCCCGAGTTGCCCGACAGCGTGCACGGCCGTGGCAGTTTCCTCGCCGCACACAACCTGGCGGTGCTGTACGACGGACTGCACGACGCCGATCGGGCGCGGCAGTGGCGGGCTCGCGAGCAGGCGATGCGCGGGAACAAGCCCACCCCCGAAGCGGCCTAGCGGCCGCTTCCCGCTCAAAGGGGCAACACCTGCGGACCGGCGGAGCCGGATCCGCGGTGTTCGCTTGAACTGCAGGGTGCTCGGCGGTCAGTTTCTCGAGTCACCATCTCGTGCAGCCGGTAGCCTCGGCATGCTGATTGATCCGCCATGTCGACCCTCGTCCTGCCCGAACCCGCGCTGGCCCAAGGTGCCACGGCGCGCCGTGCGCACCAGTTGTTCCTCAGCGGCCGCACGCATGCGGCGCAGGAGCATTGGCCGCACGCCGCCAAGGCGTTCGCGCAGGCGGCTGACCTGTCGCGCGACACGGCCTACGCGTTGAACGCGGCGCATGCGTCGATCAAGGCGGCGCGTGCCGACGATGCAGTGTCGCGGCTGCGCGCGTTGCGCCGCGTGCACCCGCAGCTCACGCTCGCCTACACGCTCGAATCGCACGCCTGGCTCGATGTCGGCCGCGCCGACGAGGCCGCATGCGTGCTGCAGGCGCTGCCGGCGCAGGCGGCACGCGATCACCACTACCACGTGTCGCTGGCGGTGTCGCTGCAGCGGCTCAAGCGCCACGACGGCGCGGTGCAGGCGTTTCTCGCCGCGCTGGCGCTGAAGATGGATGACGCGCTGTCGCACTTTCGCATGGGCATGTCGTTCAAGGAGCTCGGTCTCAAGGCCGAGGCCGCCGAATGCGTGCGCACCGCGCTGGCGCTCGGGCTCGGCTCGAGCGAGCTGTCGGCGCGCGCCCTGTTGGTGTTCCTCGAGCGCGAGGCCTGCCGATGGGATCAGGCCGATGGCGAACTCGCCATCTTGCGCGCCGCGGTGCAGGCCGCGCCGGACCACGCCGCGGTCGAGACCGGTGCCTTCGTGCACGCGGTGGTGGTGGACGATGCGCTGGAGCAGCGCAAGGTCGCCGCGTTGTACGCCGGCCATGTCGGTGCACGCGCAGTGCCGCTGCCGCGCCGGCCGGCGAAGGCGCATGACGGACGGCTGCGCATCGGCTACCTGTCGGCTGACTTCCACCAGCATGCCACCAGCCAGCTCGCGGTGGAGATGTTCGAGGCCCATGATCGCAGCCGCTTCGAGGTCACGCTGTTTTCCGCCGGGCCCGACGACGGCACGCCGTTGCGCCAGCGCATGCGTGCCGCGAGCGAGCACTGGGTCGAGTTGCACGGGCAGGGCATGCCGCAGATGGCGGCCGAGATCCGTGCACGCCAGATCGACATCCTGATCGACGCCAAGGGCGCCACGCACGGCAGCGTGATGCAGGTGATGGCGCACCGTCCGGCGCCGGTTCAGGTGAGCTGGCTCGGCTTCCCCGGCACCAGCGGCGCCGCCTACATCGACTACCTGATCGGCGACCCGGTGGTCACGCCGATGGCCCACGCCGCCCACTTCAGCGAGCGCATCGCGCAGCTGCCGCTGTGCTACCAACCCAACGACAGCCGGCGCGCTCTGCCGCAGGCCCAGCCGCGCGCGGCCTGGGGGTTGGCCGAAGGGGCGCTGGTGCTGTGCGGCTTTCACCAGTCGTACAAGATCTCGCGCGAGGTGTTCGCAAGCTGGTGTCGGCTGTTGAAGGCGCGGCCCGATGCGGTGCTGTGGCTGCTGCGCTGGAATGCCAACGTGCAGAACGCATTGACCGCGGCCGCCGCGGCCCACGGCATCGATGCGGCGCGCTTGGTGTTCGCACCGCTGCTGCCCGCCGACGCGCATCTGTCGCGTCTGGCCGCGGCCGATGTCTTTCTCGACACTTGGCCCTGCAATGCACACACCACCGCCAGCGAGGCGCTGTGGGTCGGGGTGCCGCCTGTCACGCTGATCGGCGAGACCTTTGCCCAACGGGTCGCAGCCAGCCTGCTGCACGCCAGCGGCCTGCCGGAACTGGTGTGCCACGACGTGGCGCACTACGAGCGCACCGTGCTCGACCTGGCCGCGGCGCCGCAGCGCCGTGCGGCGCTGCGCGACCGATTGGTGACCCAGCGCGCGGCGCCGCTGTTCGACGGCGTGCGATTTGCACGCGACATCGAGGCGCTGTACGAACGCATGTGGGCGCGCGCCGCTGCCGGCCAGCCGCCTGAGCACCTGAGCGCCGAACCGGCGCTGTGACGCGCATCAAAGTCGGCTGACGGCACGCGCCGCCTGGCGCCTGAAGCGGCATCGAATTGGCCGGCATTCACCCGGCTCCTTCGGCGCTTTGCACCGGGTGCCCGCGCCTACCCTTTTGCCTGTCGCTGCAGGCTGCGCCTTCGCGCCGCGGCGAACGCTTGAAAGGCCTCGTCACATGAACATGCTCCCCGACGTCCACCTGTGCATCGTGCAGCCGCAGGGCTACGTGCACTCGCTGGGGCTGGTCGATCCCGCGCGCTACCTGCGCTTCCAGCTGCGCCGCTTCGGCGCGCGTGTGACGATGGCCAAGAACCGGTTGCGCCATGACGCGGTGAACTTCGTGTTCGGCGCGCATCTGGGCTTCGATGCCGCGCTGCGCCAGCGCTACAGCTGCGTCTTCGTCAATCTGGAGCAACTGGGCGAGGGCGGTGCGAACGTGGCTGCCGGCTACCCGGAGCTGCTGCGCACGTCGGCCGTGATCGACTACGACGCCCACAACGTGCCCGCCTACGCCGCCGATGCCGGCGACGTGCCGATCGCGCCGATGTGGCACGCGCCGTACCTGGAGCCGCAGCAGCCGATCCCGCTGGAGCAGCGGCCGATCGACCTGCTGTTCTTCGGCAGCATGAACCCGCGCCGCCGCGCGCTGCTCGATCGCATCGAGGCGCTCGGCCTCGAGGTGGCGACGTTCGACAGCCCGATGTACGGGCCGGAGCGCGACTCGTTCATCGCGCAGGCCAAGGCGGTGGTCAACCTGCACTTCTATCCGAGCGCACGTTTCGAGCAGGTGCGCGTGTCGCACTGCCTGTCGCTCGGCACGCCGGTGATCTCCGAGCGCAGCGCCGACGCTCCGCACGCGGTGTTCGACGACAGCGTGTTCTGGTTCGACGACGGTGATCTGGAAGTGTTCTTCGGCCAGCAGTTCGGCACGCCGGCCTGGCTGCAACGCGCGCAGGCCGCGTTGCAAACCTTCCGTCAAGCAGACCCGGTCGAACCCTACGCAGACCTGATGGCGTTCGCGGTCGGCTTTCGCCGCGCGCACCACGAGCGCATGGCGCCCGAGGCATGGCGCCCGACGCGCATCCACCTCGGTTCCGGCAAGGCATACCGGCCCGGCTGGCTGAACCTCGATCTGCTCGAGCGCGCCGAGCCCGACCTGCTGCTGGACCTGGCGCAACCGCAACGCTGGCCGCTGCAAGCTGACAGCGCCTATGCCGGCGCGATCGAGCTGAACGAGGGCCAGATCGAGCACATCGTCGCCAACAACGTGCTCGAGCACGTGGGCGACCTGCCGCGCCTGATGACCAACTGCCTGGCGCTGCTGCACACCGGCGGCCGCCTGGAGATCGAGGTGCCGTACG
>DATKJN010000003.1:0-3808 GCA_035543655.1 Burkholderiaceae bacterium
CGCCTGGTGCGCGCGCTGCAGCGCGCCGCCGAACTGGCGCGCGCGGCGCACGACCGCGCGGCCGCGCACGCCGCGGCGCTGGCCCTGCTGCGGCTGGAGCCGCACGACGCGCTGCCGCTGGCGGCCTGACCTGACGATCACCCCGGAGTTCACCATGACGATCCACGACAGCCTCGGCCATGCCTACAGCGGCGCCACGGCGCAATCGCTCGAACACCACGAGCTCGCCTGCGCCGACTTCCGCTGCTACATCAACGACCCGCTGGCCTGCGCGCAGCAGGCACTCGCCGCCAGCCCCGACATGACGATGGCCCACGTGCTGGTGGCCTACCTGAACCTGCTCGGCACCGAGCCGGCCGGCAACCTGGCAGCGCGAGACGCGCTGCAGGCCGCGCTGCCGCTGCCGGCCGACGAGCGCGAGGCCTTGCACGTGCGCGCCGTGTCCCACCTCGTCAACGGCCGCTGGCACGCCGCCGGGCTGGTGCTCGAAGACCTGAGCATCCGCTACCCGCTGGACCTGCTGGCGCTGCAGGCAGGCCATCAGGTGGACTTCTTCACCGGCCACTCGCGCATGCTGCGCGACCGCATCGCGCGGGCCGAAGGCGCATGGCACCTCGGCATGCCGGGCTACCACGCCGTGCAGAGCATGTACGCGTTCGGCCTCGAAGAAACCGGCGACTACACGCGCGCCGAGGCCATCGGCCGGCGCGCCGTGGGCCTGGAAGAGCGCGACGGCTGGGGCTGGCACGCGGTGGCGCACGTGATGGAGATGCAAAACCGCCGCCGCGATGGCGTGGCCTGGCTCGGCGCACGCCCGCAGACCTGGAGCGACGGCAGCTTCTTCGCCATTCACAACTGGTGGCACCTGGCGCTGTTCCACCTGGGCCTGGACGAGACCGACGAGGTGCTGAAGCTGGTCGATGCGCGCATCCTCGGCACCGAATCCGCCGTGGTGCTCGACATGATCGACGCGTCGGCCATGTTGTGGCGGCTGCACCTGCGCGGCATCGACGTCGGCCACCGCTGGCAGGCGCTGGCCGATCGCTGGTCGGTGGTGGCCGAAGCGGGCAACTACGCCTTCAACGACCTGCACGCGATGATGGCCTTCGTCGGCGCCGATCGCCAGGCCGACGCGGTGCGGCTGCTGGCCACGCAGGCGCGCGCGCTGCAGCTCGACGGCGACAACGCGCAGTTTCTCTGCGACGTGGGCCGCGCGGCCACGCAGGCGGTGCATGCGTTCGGTGGCGGACGCTACGCCGAAGCCGCACAGCTGCTGCGCCCGCTGCGCAGCAAGGCCTATCGCTTCGGCGGCAGCCACGCCCAGCGCGACGTCATCGACCTCACGCTGATCGAAGCCGCCGAGCGCGACGGGCAGAAGCTGTTCGCCGATGCGCTGAAGCGGGAACGCGCCGCGCGCTGGAGTTGACCCCTAGACCACGAGGCTCAGCTCCGCCGCCTCGAAGGTGTGGGCCTCGTCGGACACCTCGTAGTCCAGCAGGTGGCGCGCCTTGCGCAGCGGCCCGACACGCTCGGTGACGGCCTGGTGCACCGGGTGCTGCTGGTAACGGCGCAGCGCGTCGGCATCGTCGAAGGTCGCGATCAGGCACACGTGCACCGAGGCCGGCAGACCGGCGCTGCGCACCGCCACCTCGTAGCCGCGCTGGCCCTCGACGAGCTGCGCGCACGGCAGCAGCGCGTTGCGGAACGACTCGGCGTTGGCCGCATCGTGCAGCTCCCACATCACCACGTGTCGGATCATCTTGCGTCTCCTCGGGATTCGAGCCGCCGGGTGGTCGGAAACAACGACCACCCGTGGCGTTGCTGCAGCCAGCCCCACAGGCCCTGCTTGAAGAAGATGGTGACACCGATTGCCAGCAGGCCCAATCCCATCAAATACCAACTGCCGTAGTCGCTGAAGAACTTGTTCAACGCCCAGAACACGACCGCGCCCACGATCGGCCCCTCGATGCGGCCGATGCCGCCGATCACCACCATGAAGATGGCGAATGCCGTCCAATTGACGCTGAACGCTGCGTCCGGGCTGATGCGCAGGTTGCCCACGAAGTACAGCGCGCCGGCCAGCCCGGCGCCGAATGCCGCGGCCACGTAGACCGCGAGCTTGGTCCGCCTCACGTCCATGCCCTGGCTCTCGGCCGCCACCTCGTTGTCGCGGATCGCCAGCAGGGCCAGGCCGAGCTGGCTGCGCAGGAAGAGATACACGCCGGCGATCGCGGCGACCACGCAGGCCAGTGCGATCCAGAAGGTGAGGCTTTCGCGCGTGGCGCGCTCGATGCCGCGCAGCGCGGTCAGGCTGGTGCCGGAGCCACCGCCCACGATGCTCAGGTTGGCAAAGCTCAGGCGGAACACCTCGGCGATCACCCAGGTGCCGATCGCGAAGTAGCCGCCCTGCAGGCGAAACGCCAGCCACGACACCGGCAGTGCGACCGCCGCGGTGGCCAATGCCGCGAGCGGGATGGCGACGAACGGGTTCACGCCCGCCAGATTGCCGAGCATCAGCATCGCGTAGCCACCGAGCCCGAAGAATGCCTGCTGGCCGATCGACACCATGCCGCCGTAACCGGCGAGCAGGTTCCACATCATCGCGAACACGAAGTAGCACGCGATCTCGACGAACTCGCGCATCCAGCTCGGCTCCGCCCACCACGGCATGCTGGCGGCGACGGCCACGAGCACGACGCCAACCCCCAGCGCCGCCTGGCTGGCTCGCGTGCCCCGCACGACATGCACCGCGTTCATCCGCGCGTCCGTGGGAAGAGGCCCTGCGGACGGACCACCAGCACCGCGAGGAACACCAGGTGGCCGAACCACAGGCCCCAACCGGGGTCGAGCCGAAATCCGATCTGCTGTGCCACGCCCAGCACCATCGCACCGGCGAAGGTGCCCCAGAACGAGCCCATGCCACCGATGATCACGGCTTCGAAAGCGAACAGCAGCAGCAACGGCCCGTCGCTCGGCGCGACCGTGGTGCGCATCGCCTGCAGCGAGCCGGCGAGCGCGATCACGATGAACGCGATCGCAGTGGCCAGTGCGTAGATCTTGTTGGCATCGAGACCCGTCAACTCGGCGATCTCGCGGTCGTCGCTCACGGCGCGAAAGGCCCGGCCCAGCTTCGTGCGGTCGAACAGCGTCTGCAGGGCCACCGTGCACAGCAGCGCCGCGCCGAGAATCGCCAGCGGCAAGGCGCCGATCGCAAAGCCGCCGCCGATGGCCAGACTCGTGGTGTTGAAGCCAGCGGAATCCAGCGAGCGCGGGTCGGCCGAGAAGACCTCGAGTAGCGCGTTCTGGATCACGATCGACAAGCCGAAGGTCACTACCAGCGACGGCAACGGGTCGCGCCCCAAGGTGCCGTTGAGCACCCAGCGCTGCAAGGCGTAGCCGAAAGCGAACGACAGCGGCAGCAACAGCAACGCGGCGATCACCGACTGCGAGGCAACGAACGGCGCGATGGCGATCGCCACGAACGCCGCCAGCACGATGAAGTCGCCCTGCGCGGTGTTGGTGAGGCGCATCACGCCGAACATCAGGCTCAGGCCCAACGCGAACAGCGCGTAGGGGCCACCGAGCAGCAGGCCTTGGATCAGCGTGTCGAGCATGGTCGCTCCCGTGTGCCAACGACGAGCGAGGCAAAGCCGCGGCCGGGTATGCGCCGGCGCTCGTGCACGGCGTCCTCCGCTGCGCTCCGGATCCCTTCCGGTCCTCGATCGCATGGCCCGCGTCGAAACTCGCTCCGCTCACTGCGTTCGCTGTGCTCGGACAATCGACGCGAGTCAGATGTTGAAGCGCGCGC
>DATKJN010000004.1:0-13162 GCA_035543655.1 Burkholderiaceae bacterium
CGATGGCGCACAGCACGCCGGCCCAGAGCGCCAGCCGGCCCAGCATGCGCCCCAGGCGGGCCGGTGCACTCGTGGGCTGCGCAGACGGTTGGAGAACAGCGATCACCATCGTTGATTCATAGGCATGTGGCGCAGCGGCGCCATCGCGCATGCTGCCAGAAGGCGTCGCGCAATGGGGACTGTTGCAGCGTGATACGGCCGTTGGTTCGTCAACGGCTCGCGGCCGAGGCTGGCTGAGCCGCCGACGCAGCGCCGCGACGGTGGATGCAGCCCCAGGCCACCGCGCCCATCAGCGGTCGCAATTCGGGCGCTTGCGCGGGCCGATAGACAGCCTCGCTGATATCGGTGATCAGCCACATCGGGTACAGATCCCGTGCCTTCAGCCGCCCCGACACCCTGCGCACGGCCTCGACCTGCGTCAGGTTGTCCGCGCGACTGCCGTGCATGAAGAACGCGACATCGGTCCGCACGAAGCAAGTGGCGATCAGCGAGCGTGGGGCCCCGACCTTCAGCTTCTCGTCACTGGCGCACTGCGTCAGCACGTCGGCGGCGAACTGGCCGGGATGGCGGATCTCGTTGGCCTCGACGCGCCGGAACAGCTCTTCGGCCATGGCCTCGGCGTCTGCGTTGCCGTTGAGGTGCGGCAGCACCATGTCCTTGTTGCGCCCGGTCATCAGGTAGTTGCGCGCCATGGTGAGGGCAAGGAACGCCCGGTCGTCGCACGTGTGGAAGGCGTTGCGCGATGCGTCGGAGGTCGGCTGTGCGCGCACCACTGCGCCGGCGGTCAGGCCAAGCATCAACGCCAACGTCCACATCACCCGTCGCAGCAGCCGAGCGTGCGCCATCGCGCCTTCCTTGCAAATTCAACGATCGGCAACCATACCGTCATTTGCCAGCACCGCCGCAACGCACAACGCCCGCCGTGACGGCCATCACGGCGGGCGTGGCGAAGCGTGGTGCATCAGCGAGCGGGCTTGGAGACGTCGCGGAACGCGAGCATCTCCCACACGCGCGCCGAGGCGCCGTCGTAGAAGCCTTGCGCGGGCCGCGTCGCACCGTCGGGCGGGTTGCGGAAGGTGCCGAACACCAGGTCCCACAGCGGCAGGTCGGCGTAGTTGTAGGCATGCACGCCGCGCGCGTGGTGGATCGCGTGGCTCTCCGGCCGCTGGATCAGGTAGCCGAGCCAGCGCGGCGTGCGCACATGGGCGTGCTGGAACACGCCGCAGAACGTGATGAACGCGGCCGCCCACGCGCCGGCCTCGGGTGTGACGCCGAGCACCGGAAACAACAGCAAGCTGGGCAGACTGGCAAAGATGGCGGCATCGAGCGGGTGCAGGTAATACGCACCCCAGGCGTCGAGCGTCTCGGCGCTGTGGTGCATCTGGTGGCCCATGCGCCACAGCGTGTTGAAGCGGTGTGCGCTGCGGTGGTACCAGTAGTGGCAGAACTCGTACGCCAGCACGCCGACGACGGCACCGCCCGCGGTGCCGAGCACGCTGCCGTCGAGCAAGTGAAAGTCGCCGAACCATTGGCCGTACAGCTGGCCCAGTGTCAGCGAGAGCCAGAAGCTCACGGCGGTGACCGCGGTGGCGCGGGTGCGCCACCAGCGGCTGCGCGAGCCCTTGGGCGCCGGGAGCAACAGGTCGAGCAGCAGGAACGCGGGCAGCACTGCGAGCGTGCCGATTTCAAGCCAGGACATGGGAGTGACTTTCTCGTTGGGGGTGATCGACATACGGATGCCAGCGTTCGTGCGGACGCATGCCATGCAGCGGTGCGAGCCAGCTGGCCACCTGCGCGGCCATCGCATCCGGATCGCGTGCCCAGTTGAAGTGGCGTTGCCACGCGCTGCCCGCCGTGCGGTGCGCGAGGTCGCGCCGAGTGATCAGCGCATTCGGCAGGTGCGCCAGCAGTTCGTCGCGCGCGCCGGGCGGGGCCACCGGGTCGTCGGCCAGTTGCAGCGCCAGCACCGGCAGCTCGACACCGTGCAGCGCGCTCTCGAGTGCGAGTTCGTCGCGCGCACTGCCTTCCATGCGATAGCGGCCGGTGAAGGCGTTGAACGACCAGTCGCGCATCAATCGCCTCGGCTGGTTGCCGCCGAAGCCGAACCGCCGGCCGGGGTACCACGGCAGCAGCCGTGCGGCCAGCGAAATCGCGTGCACGGTCAGCTTCGCGCGCAGTCGATGCGATGCCGGCCACGCGCGGTGGTGCGCCGTGCCCGCGGCCACCAGCACCAGCGCGCTCAGGCGATGCGCCAGCGCCGCGCTGGCCAGCACCGCGAGCTGCCCGCCGAGGCTGTGGCCGAGCAGCACGATGCGACGGTGCGGATGGTGGAACGCGAGGTGATCGATCCAGCGCGGCAGGTCTTCCTCGACGATCTCGCGATAACCGAAGTCGGCGCCGCGTTCGGCGCGCTCGGCGCTGTCGCCCTGGCCACGCAATTCGGCGGTGTACACAGGGCCGCCGGTGGCGTTGGCCAGCGACTGCATCATCGGCTGGTAGAAGCGAGCCGGCACGCCCATTGCGGGCAGGCACAGCAGCACCGGCGCGCGCGTCGACACGATCTCGGCGGTGCGGGAGTACAAGTGGTGGCGGGTCATGGTCTTGTGGATGGCGTCGGGCCGGCGTGCGGCAGGGTAGGTGGCGTTCGTCCGTTGTGCGTCCGCGGTCGCGCGCGTCGCGCATCCATACAAACGTGTGCCTGCGCCGATGCGACGCACCCGTGTTGCAGCTGAAACGCACGCGTCGGCGTGCACAGGTCATGGCGGCACGCGTCAGCGTGCGCTTGTCGTGGCGGCACGCGCCGGCCTGGCCGCTCACGCGGCCGCGCGTGTCATCGCCTGGTAGACCTTGGTCAGCTCGCCGGGCAGCGCAGCCACGTCGGCGATCACCATGTAGCGCTCGTGAGGGCACATGCGGCGCAGGTAGTCGTGCCCCGCGGGATCGATCGACAGGTTGAAGCTGTCGATGCCCATGCCTTGCGCTTCTCGCAATGCGTGCGCCGTGTCCTCGATCGCATAACGCAAGTCGCGCGGCTCGGGGCCGTAGTCGATGTCTTCGGGGTAGCCGTCGGACACCACGATCAGCACCTTGTGGCGCTGCGGCTGGCGCGCCAGCAGCGCGCTCGCGTGGCGAATCGCCGCGCCGGCGCGGGTGGCGCCTTGCGGGCGCAGCGCCGACAACGCAGCTGCGGTGTGCGAGGTCACCGCGTCGTCGAAATGCTTCACGACACGGAACTCCACCTGCGCACGGCCATGACCGGAAAACGCATACACCGCAAAGCGGTCGCCGAGTGCCTGCAGCGCGTCGCACATCAGCGCCAGCGTTTCCTTGGCCACGTCGATCACCCGTCGCGGCGGCGGCTCTTGGCCGGCGGCCGGTGCCAGTGCGCCGGCGTACAGGTACACCTCGTCGTCCTGCGTGGGCACCGGTGGCGCGAGCGGTGGCGCGTTTGGATCGCGCAGCACGAAGTCGGTGGACGCGCTGGTGTCGACCAGGAACACCGCACACACGTCGCGCTGCGCACGGTCGCGCCGCAGGTACAGCGCGCGATCGTGCGCGCGGCCGGCGCGGCGCTCGACCAGCGCCTCGATCACGCGGTCGAGTTCGAGTTCGTCACCGTCGTCGGCGCCGTGCACGCGTTGCAGCGCTTCGGGCCGCAGCGCGGCGAGTCTGCGGTGCACGTCACGCGCGAGCGCCGCATGGCGGCGCCGCACGCCGTGGATGAAGCGCGTGTCGCGACCGTGCAGCCGTTGTTCGTACAAGCTGCACCAGCCCGGCAAGAAGCGCTGCGCGTGCCAATCCCACTCGTCGACGGCGTGCGCACGGCCCGCAGGCGGCTCGTGCGGCATCGCGCGCGCACTCGGCAGCGGGCGTGTGCGCGTTCGCGCCGGCATTCGGTCCGGGGCAGCGTGCGACCAGGTGGCCGTGTCGGCCAACGGATCGGCCAGCATGCCGCTGCCGGCAGAGCCCGCGCGTGCGCTGGCCCATTGGGGCAACGTGACATCGGGCCCTGCGTTTGCCAGCGCCGCGCCGGCGTCGTCGGCAGTGGCGCGTTGGGCTTCGAGCGCCACGGCGGGTGCGGCGTCCCGTTCGTCGATGCGATGGCGACCGGCCCAGTGCGGGCAGAGCGCCTGGCACAGCCGGGTGGCCGCGCGCATGCTGTCGAGCGGCGTGTCGAGCGGGGCGTGTTGGGCCCCTTCGATCAGAGGGTGCGACGGTGGCGCGCCGAGCGCCCAGCGCAGCAGCGCCGCCAGCACGCCGGGGGTGGCGCTCAACGGGCGGCGGGTGAGCGTCTGCGTGCGCAGCGCCAGCAGATCCGGGCGCGCGCCGGGATAGCTGCGCGCGATCGCGTCATCGACCCGCCGCAGTTCGAGCATGCGGAACACGCGCCGCCACAACGGCGAGCGCGCAGCGGGGGTTGCGGGCATGGCGCCACCGAGCACCTGCCGCATCAGCACCAGCCGCATCATCGCGCGCGGTGTGTCGGGTGCGGGCGGCGGCACGACCAGCTCACCGGCGTGCATGGATGCGCGCAAGTGCGGCCTGTCGATCAAGTGCGCGGCGGTTGGCGTTTCGCGCACCACCACATGCCGCTCGGCCAGTGCCGAGGCAAAACTCGACCACGCGCTGTGCGCCTCGGCACGCGGCGGTCCGGGGTCGCTCACGGCACGATCACGTCGATCAGGTCGGCGATCGCTTGCTGCAGCTCGCCATCGGCACCGAGCGCGCGCGTGATCGCTGCCTCGCAGGCGCGGCGCGGGGCGATGCCTTGCGCGATCAACTGCGCGGCGTAAACCAGCAGGCGTGTGCCCACCGAGGCGTTCAGGCCCTGGCCTTCGAGCTGGCGCACCTTGTGGCCCAGCTCCGCGAGGCGGCGTGCGGTCTCGTCATCGACACCGCCTTCGTGCGCCACGATCCGCGCCTCGGCGTCGAGCGGCGGGTAGCGAAACGGCAGCGTCACGAAACGCTGGCGCGTCGATGGCTTGAGATCCTTCAGCACGCTTTGGTAGCCGGGGTTGTACGAGATCACGAGCAGGAAATCGGCATGCGCGCTGAGCTGCTCGCCGGTCTTCTCGATCGTCAGCAGGCGGCGGTGGTCGGTGAGCGCGTGGATCACCACCGTGGTGTCCTTGCGCGCCTCGACCACCTCGTCGAGATACAGGATCGCACCATGGCGCACGGCGCGCGTGAGCGGGCCGTCGCTCCACACGGTCTCGTCGTTCAGCAGCAGGTAGCGGCCCACCAGGTCGGTGGCCGTCAGGTCCTCGTGGCACGACACCGTGATCAGCGGCGTGTGGCCGGCGGCACGCTGCGCGAACAAGCGCCACGCCATGTGCTCGATGAAGCGCGTCTTGCCGCAACCAGTGGGCCCTTCGAGCAGCACCGGCAGGCGCGCGCGATACGCCGCCTCGAACAGCGCCACCTCGTCGCCCAGCGGCAGGTACCAGGGCGCTGAAGCAGTGGGGTCGCCGCGCGCGTTCATGGCAGCGGATTGTCGCGCGGCGTCGCACCGTGGCTCATTTGGCCGCAGGCGCCGCGGCTCGCCAGTTGGTGCGCGCCAGTGCGGCCGCATTGAACAACCCATAGGCCAGCATCGCGACAGACACCAGTGCGAAGTAGGTCCAGGCCGGGGCTTGCGCCTGGGCCAGCAGCATGCCGCCAATGGCAATCACCGCCAGCCGCATCGTCGCGCCGAGCACCGGGCCGAGCACCTGGCCTGCGCCCTGCGATGCAAAGTACAGCGTGATGCCCAGGCCGTAGAACGCAAAGCCCGGCCCGGCCCAGCGCAGATAGGCCTCGGCCTGCGCCAGCACCAGCGGCTGATCGGTGAACATCGATGCCCAGGCGTGCGGCCAGATGCAGGCCCACAAGCCGATCGTGCCCACCACCGCGGCCGCCAGCCAGCCACCGGTCCATGCCACGCGGCGCGCGCGGGCGATGTCGCCGCGGCCGATCGCCATGCCCACCATCGGCACCAGCGTGACACCGATGCCGAACGCCAGCGGCAGCAACAGGAACTCGAGCCGCGCACCGATGCCGTAGCCGGCGAGCGCGTCGACACCCAGGCGTGCCACGAGGCTGGTGAGCACCAGCACGGTCAGCACGTTTTGCACCGGGGACAGCGCGCCCAGCAAGCCCACGCGCAGGATCTGCGCGAACGACTCGCGCTGCAACGCCATGCCGCGCCAGCGCAGCCGCACGCGCGGCAGCGTCGAGCGCAGGTACCACAGCAGCGTGAGCGTGGCCGCGGTCGATGCGATCACCTGGCCGAGCGCCACGCCGGCCATGCCCCAGCGCGGGAACGGGCCGAGCCCGAGGCCGAGGCCGGCGCCCAAGGCCACCTGGATCATCGTGGCGCCGACGATCAGCATCGCCGAGAAGCGGATGTTGCCCGCGCCGCGCACCACCGACACCAGCGAGTTGTTCAGCCAGGTGAGCGGTGCGCCGAGGAACAGCACGTTGGAGTAGAGCAGTGCCTGCTGCAGCACGGCATCGCGCGCACCCACCAGCCGATACAGCCACGGTCCGAACAGCAAGAACACCGCCAGGAAGAGCAACCCGCCCATGAGCCCGATCACCGCGGCGTGCAGCGCGAGCGAGTGCGCGGCATCGTCGCGGTTCGCGCCCACCGCGCGGCTCACCGCGGCCGAGATCGCGCCCCCCATGGCGCCGCCCGACACCGTCTGCATCAGCATCACGAACGGGAACACCACCGCCATCGCAGCCAGCGCGTCGCGGCCGAGCGCGCCGACGTAGGCGGTCTCGGCGATGCTCACCGCGGCGGCCGACACCATCGCCACCATGTTGGGCAGTGCCAGCGACAGCATCACCGGCAGCACCGGCCCTTGCGTCAACCGGTCGGTGGGCGAGGGCAACGTGGCCGCTTGCGACATGCAAAAGTGTAGGTGTGCGAGCGCACGCGCCTTTGTCCCGGCAGCGACAACCGTGCATGACATTGCGGCATGTCGGGCATGCGACGCATGCGCCGCGGGCATGCGAACGCGCTACGGCTTGAAGTGCGCGAGGAAATGCGCGAGCTGCGCGAGTTCGTCGTCGGTCAGGCCGCGCAGCGTGGCGGCCATGATGGTGTCGCGCCCCGGGCCGGGGTGGTCGCGAAACTGCTTCATCGACTGCGCCAGGTAGGTTTCGTCCTGCGCGGCCAGGCGAGGCACCTGCTGCTGGCCGGCGTAGTCCGGCAGGTGGCAGGTGTTGCACAGCAGACGCTGCGCCAGCGCGGCGCCGGCCTTCGCTTTGTCGGCCTGCGTCGGCGCGGCCGCCCCCCTGGCTGGTAGCGCGGCGTAGTGGGTGGCCAGTGCGCTGATGTCGGCGTCCTTCAGGTCGGCCACGAAGGGCTTCATCGCCGGCACGTCGCGCAGGCCCTCGCGCATGATGACGAGTTGGTTTTCGATGAACACCTTCGGCTGCCCGGCGAGCGAGGGCGTGCCGGTGATCACCGACTGGCCATTCGAGCCGTGGCAACCCCCGCAGACGGCGAGGCGCTCGCTGCCTGGCTGCGCCAGCGCCGCGCCGCTGCACAGCGCCGCCAGCACCCAGACCGCGGCGCCGCGCATCCGGATCAGCGCGCGTAGCTGATGCGGTAGATCGCGCCCAGCTGCTCGTCGGAGACCAGCAGCGAACCATCGGGCATCTGCAGGAAGTAGGTCGGCCGCCCGCTGAATGCCTCGGTGCTCGAATCGAGGAAGCCGGTCATGAACGGGGCCACCTTCGGGTTCTTGCCGTCGGCGTCGGCCTTCACGGTGATCACGTCGTAGCCGAACTTCTTGGTGCGGTTCCATGAGCCCTTGCGTGCCACGAACATCGTGTTCCTGTATTCGGGCGGGAACATGCTGCCGGTGTAGAAGTGCACGCCCATGACCGCGGCGTGTGGCCCCACGGTCTGCACCGGCAGCGTGACGCCGCCGCAGGGGTCGTTCTTCTGGATGTCCTTGTCGGGCACGCCGTTGGCATGGCAATGCGGAAAGCCAAAGTTCAGGCCTGCGCGCGGCATGCGGTTGAGTTCGTCTTCCGGCGTGTCGTCACCCATCCAGTCGCGGCCATGGTCGGTGAACCACATCTCGCGCGTCTCGGGGTGCCAGTCGAAACCCTGCGTGTTGCGCACGCCGCGCGCCACCACCTCCATGGCCGAGCCGTCGGCGTTGTAGCGTCGGATCTGCGCGTACTCGTCGCCCGGCGTGCAGATGTTGCACGGTGCACCGAACGGCACGTACAGCTTGCCGTCGGGACCGAACGCCACGTACTTCCAGTTGTGGTGCTGCTCGGGCGGCAGCTTGAACGCGGCCGTCATGTCGACCGCCTGCGCGGTGGGTCGCGATTCGATGCCGTCGTAGCGCAGCACCTTGTCGATGGCGAACACGTACAGCGAGCCGCCGCGCATCGCCACGCCGGACGGCTGCGTGAGCTTGTCCACCACCACGCGCACCTCGCGCTGGCCGCCGCTGTCGGTGACTTCGTAAACCCGGCCGATGCCGCGCGTGCCGACATAGACCTTGCCACTGTCGCCACGCACCATCGCGCGGCCACCGACCAGCCCCGTGGCCCAGACCTCGGCCTTGAAGCCCGGTGGCAGCTTGAAGTTGGCCAGCGGGATCTCGCCGGCTGCGGTCGCGGTCATCTTGCCGGGCACCGGCGCCAGCCGCGAGTTGGCGTATTCGGCACTGCGCCCCTGCTGCCAGGCCGGTGGGGGCGGCGCCGCGGGCGCCGTCGCGGGGGCGGGCGCTGCCGCGACCGGAGCGGTCGGCTTGGACTGGCAGGCTGCCAGCGCAACGGCGCTGGACAGCAGGGCGATTCGGGCGAGCATGGGGCTGTCTCCTCGTGTTGGGGTCCATCACCCGCGCTCGGGCGGCGCGTGGCGGCGCATTATGGCGGCGCGGGTGAAGGGCCTTGCACCATGGGGGTCACCGTGCTCGCGGCGGTGCCCCATGCGCGGACGCCTAGAACCGGATCGCGATATCGAGCAGTGCCGGCCCGTTGGCGCCGCCGATCTGGCTGAGCGCCGCGTTGCCGCTGGTGTTGCGGTACAGCGTGGCCGCGCCGGTGGTCAGCGACACCGAGTACAGCGTGAACGGACCGCTGACGCCGCTGCGCAGCGCCGCCAACGCGAGGCCATTGGCGCCGCCCGCGATGTCGAAGCCTGCCATGCCGGAGATGTCGAGCCCCAAGGTGCCGACGTTGGCCAGCGTGCCGTCGTTCGGCGGCGCCTGCAACGTGAGCACGTCGCTCGCGGCGTCGAGGTTGAACAGCATCGTCGAGGCTGCGCCGTCGAAGCTGTTGGTGTAGGCCGATGCCAGCACCATCGGCGCCGTGCCGGTGCGGTTGATCACGGCGTCGGTGAAGGTGGCACCGCTGTCGACGTTGATGCGCAGGTTCTGGCCGTTGTCGCTGATCACGCGCATGCGGTCGGCCGTCGGGTTGAAGTCGACGCTGAACGCCGTGCCCGATAGCGCACTGAACGGCGCGCTGGCGTCCATGGGGTCGGCCGCCAGCGTCACCTTCAAGGTGGCCGCGCCGGTGGCGGGGTTCACCGTGTAGACCTTGCCGGCGCCGGTGAGCGCATAGAGCGCACCGTCCTTTGGGCGCGTGTCGATGCCGATCACCGTCTCGCCGGCGCCGAGTCCGGTGATCGCGGTGGTGCTGGTGATGGTGTTCGGGGCCTTCGGATCGAACGCGACGAGCTGGTTGCTCGCGGTGAGGCCCAGCACGTTGGGTGCTGCGGGCTGTTGCAGCGCCAGCCCACGGATCGTCTCGCCGCCGGCGATCGCGCCCAGCGATGTGGCAGCGCCGGTGGCGATGTTCACGCGGTACAGGTTCGTGATGGCTCCGACGGTGAGGGCGGCATAACCGGTGTTGTTGAGCGCGTCGATGTCGAAGCCGTTGACCTGCCCGGCGGTCACGCCGAGCGCGAGGCCGGCGGCCAGCGTGCCGTTGTTCGGTGGGTCCTGCAGATGCAGCAGGCCGCTGGCGGCATCGATGTCGAGCAGTTGCGTCGCCGTCGTGCCGAAGAACGCGTTGCTGTAGCCCGCCGCGGTGACGCTGGCCGAGCCTGCGGCCAGCGAGATCAGGCCGTCGGTGATCGCATCACCCGTGTCGACGTTGATGCGCAGGTTCTGGCCGAGGTTCGATACCACGCGCAGGCGGTCGGCCACCGGGTTGAAGTCGACCGCGAAGTCGGTGCCGACGATGGCGGCAAACGGATTGTCGTCACCGGCCGCGGCCTTCAGCGCCACCTTCAACGCGGCCACGCCGGTCGACGGCGCGATGGTGTAGACGTTGCCGGCGCTGCCCAGCGCATAGAGCAAGCCGTCGGCCGGGCGGT
Organism: Burkholderiaceae bacterium; assembly: GCA_035543655.1. Classification (GTDB taxonomy): domain Bacteria; phylum Pseudomonadota; class Gammaproteobacteria; order Burkholderiales; family Burkholderiaceae_C; genus JAEUPI01. The sequence continues at coordinate 10,334 of DATKJN010000004.1, forward strand.
AGTCGATGCCGAGCAGGGTCTCGCTCGCGCTCAGCCCGGACACGTTGACCGAGCCGACCATCGTGCCCGGTGTGCTGCGGTTGAACGAGATGACCTTGCCGCTGGCGGTGAGCGCGACCGTGTCGCCCACCGACACCGGCGTCGGTGCCGGCGCGGGGCCGTTGTACGAAGCGGGGCCCGGGTCGTCGTAGCCGCCGCCGCAGGCGGCCATGAACATCGCGGCCGCACAGGCGGCAGCCGACACCCTGAACATTGAATGACGCATGTGGATCTCCTGTCGGGATGGGCGCTGATACGCCCAACCCCGACGCGGCGGATGCATGCGAATTCAAGTTAGGGAGATCGCACTGCTTTACGTGCAGTCGATGAATCCAAGCGACGCGTGTTCCGGTCCGTGTCCTGACTCGCTCACAAGCGCCGCGAGCTGCGCAGCACGCAGTCATACTGTGTCGGGCCGGGGCCGAAGGGGTTGACGCGGATGGTCAGGCCCGGTGCGGTGACGATCCACTCGACGGTGAAGCGGTCGTTCCCATTGAGCATCGTGAAGTCGGCGTACTGGTTCTCGCCGCGGAAGGAATACTGCGCGGTGGACGACGCCACGCTGCCGGCGGTGTAGTAGATGAAGCTGCCGTTGCCGATCACGCCCGTGATCTGCGGCGCGGGTCCGGGACCCCAGACCGCACCACTGGAAGCGACTGCCTCCACCTGCATCGTCATCACCGCATTGAGGCCGCCAATGTTGCAGTCGAACACGAACTCGGCCGTGTTGGACCCGCCTCCACCTCCCCCTCCACCTCCGCCACCCCCTCCGCCATCGCCGCCGCCCCCGCAGCCGAGCAAGCCCCATGCGGCGCAGGCCGCCAGCACCAGATGCCATCGCGTGTTCATCGTGCGTCTCCTTTTCGGTGGGGATTTCGCTTGCGCGTCAGCGCCGGCGACAGTTCGTGCGTGGCGTGCGATCGGTCAGCAGCGGCCGGTCATCACGCTCGAGCCATTGGGGTGCATGTAGTAGGAGCACTGGCCGTCGCTGCCGGTGCTGCCGAACAGCCCGCGCCGCAGATGGCTGTTGCCGCGCGCCTGCTGGGCCGCGGCCACCAGGTTGAACTGCGGCGGGCCGCCTTCGTAGCCGGCGATGCCGCGCGCGTTGAGCCAGTAGCGCGCCCGCACCACCGGCCCGTACAACGCCCGCAGGTACGACAACTCGTCGGGATGGATCTCGCGCCCGTTGACGAATACGCCGGTGATGCCGGCACGGCGCCCGACGCTGGCGCTCGGATCCATGCGGCCGAACGGCAACCCGGGTGCGATCAGGCCGACCGACGCACCGCCTTCGAGGCCCCACAAGCCCGACATCGCGTCGTACCAGTAGCGGCCCGGCACCAGGCGGGTGCGATAGGTCTGTTCGAGCGCTGCCGTGTGGCGCGGCTCCAGCGGCGCGCCATTGACGATCACGCCACTGTGCGCATGGGCAGTGGTCCAGCCAGCACCGGCGATCAGCAACACCGCGAGCAGGGCGGCGAGCAACAAGCGGAGCAACGAGGTGCGGTCCATGGCTTGGCCTTTCGATGGATGCGCTCACCGTGTGGGTTGCTTCAAGCCGCGGCCGGGTGCAATCGGCGTGCGGTCTGGGCAGTCCTCCGGCCTCGGCCCGCTGTCTGCGGGGTGCCCGAGCAGAAAGCTCAGCAGCTGCTCGGGCTGGCTGAACTCGCCGCACACCTCGCCGTCGATGCGCCGGGCCGATGCGACGAAGCGCCGCGGGTCGCGCGCGATGCGCACGATGAACAGATGGGAGTTGGCCATGCCCGCACGGTAGGCGGGCTGCCGTTTCGCTGGCGTTTCTTCAGCCGAGCAGCCGTTCGAGCCGGTGGCGCAGCGCCGTGGCGTCGAGTGCCGCCGCATCCGCCACGAGCGTGGCCAGACTGCGGTCGCAAGCCGATTCCACACGCTCGCGCAGACGCGCATAACGCGCCAACGGCGCGGCGGCCACGGGGCGGTCGCGCTCGGCGCGCGCCAGCAGCAGCAACGCAAGGGGCGCCTCGCCACGTTCGAGCGCCAGCCAGGCACAGCTGCACAACAGGCCGCGCGAGGCCGTGCTGCCCTGGTGCGCCGGCACCACCGCCAGCGCAGCGCGCAAGTGCGGCGCGGCATCGTCCGCGCACCCTCGGGCCAATGCGATCTCGGCCAGCGTGCGGTGCAACATCGGCGCGTGGCTGCGCGCGCCGACGCGTTCGACCTCGGCCTGTGAGGCCAATGCCAGCGCCAGCGCCTCGTCGAGTCGGCCCTGATCGAGCCGCACGCCGGCCTGCAGCGTGAGCATCACCGGCCGGCGCAGCGCCATCGATTGGCCTTCGATGCGCGCCAGCGTCTGCGCACACCAGTCGAACGCCTCGTCGAGCTGGTCGCGCTGCTGGGCGATCAGCGCCAGCTCGTTGAGCACGCTGACTTCGGCCACGGTGTGGCCGTGGCGGCGGTGCAGTGCGAGCGACCGCAAGGCGAGTTCGCGCGCGCGCCCAAGCTCGCCGAGCTCGCGCAGCGGGCCGCACAGGTTGCCGGCATAGATGGCCGCTTCGCGCTCCTCGCCGTCGCGCTCGGCCTGGGCCAGCGCTTGGCCGAGCCAGGCCGCGCCTTCGGCGATGCGGCCGCGGCGCATCGCGGCCAGCGCCAAGCCGTTGAGCGCCTGCCGCTGGGCGCGCGGCCACTGCGCGCTGCGCGCAGCGCGCAGGGCGAGACGCATCGAGCGCTCCACGGCGTCGTAGTCGCCGAGCCAGAAGGTGAGCGTGGCGTGTTCCATCGCCACCTTCGCCAGCGCGCGCGGTTGGCGCGCGCTCA
>DATKJN010000005.1:0-2473 GCA_035543655.1 Burkholderiaceae bacterium
CGCTCGTGCAACTGGCTTGACGGCTGACCCCACGTGCGATTGACCATGCGGCCGCGCTTCACGGCCGGGCGCTCGGCGATCGCCGCGGTCCAGCGCTGCACGTGTTCGTACGCCTGCACCTGCAGGAATTCGCCCGATTCGTAGAGCAGCCCCCTGGCGAGCGCGCCGTACCACGGCCACACCGCGATGTCGGCGATCGTGTACGCATCACCGGCCAGGAATTCACTCTCGGCAAGTCGGCGATCCAGCACATCGAGCTGCCGCTTCACCTCCATGGCGTAGCGATCGATCGCGTATTCGATCTTGCTCGGCGCATACGCGTAGAAGTGGCCGAAGCCTCCGCCGAGATACGGCGCCGCGCCCATCTGCCAGAACAGCCACGACAGGCACTCGGCGCGCTGCGGCGTGCCGATGGCCGGGAGCAACGCACCGCCGAACTTCTCGGCCAAATACTGCAGGATCGCACCGGACTCGAACACCCGCACCGGCTTCGGCCCGCTGCGATCGAGCAGCGCCGGGATCTTGGAGTTGGGATTCACCGCGACGAAGCCGCTGCCGAATTGCTCGCCACTGTTGATGCGAATCAGCCAGGCGTCGTACTCCGCGCCGCCATGGCCCAGCGCGAGCAACTCCTCGAGCATCACCGTGACCTTGACGCCGTTGGGTGTGGCCAGCGAATACAGCTGCAGCGGATGCCGACCGACAGGCAGATCCTTGTCGTGCGTGGCGCCGGCGATCGGGCGGTTGATGTTGGCGAAGCGGCCGCCGTTTTCTTTGTTCCAGGTCCAGACTTTGGGTGGGGCGTAGGGCGACGAAGCGTCCATGCGGCAGACTCCGATGCGAGGGCTGCCGCAGTATCCGTGCAACCGGCCGTGCCGCGCGGCAGTGCGGTCAAGTGTTCTGTGGTAGGCCTTCTGCTGCAGCAGCAACCAATTCGCGCACGATTGCCGTGTCGCCGATGTGCGCCATTGCCAGCAGCGCGAAACGCGCCAGAAACAGCGTCGAGTTGGACTCGCCGAGGCCGGTCATCGTCCGGCACAGGTGCGTGTACAGCTGATCCAGCTCGGCGTCGTTCATGCAAGGCTCCTCAGTGTGCGTTCGACGCGCGTGGCCAGGATTGACACGTCGGCGTGGCGCCAGCGTGCCATCACATGGCCGTCGGGGCGCACCAGGTACAGCGCGCTGGATTCAACGCCATACAGCGCGAATGCACGGTCGTTCGGATCCTGGGCCGAGCCCCAGATCGGCATCACGTTGAACAGGATCCCGTCGTCCGCCAAGCGCGCCTGCAATGCCTGCAAGGGCCATGCGGCCGCGGGCGCGCGCATGAAGTGCAGTGCGGTGAAAGTCGGCCCGGTGGCGGCGTGGTGCAGCAGGTCGGTGATGTGGCCCTGTCGACGAGCACCGGCGTTGTCGACCCACACCAACGGACACTCCAGCAACACCGCGCCGGGTGGCGGGCCCGCGGTGAACCCATCGTCGGGATCGTCCGGCACGTTCAGCGGCGAATCGGTGTAGGTGATCGCCGAGGTCTGGCGCGGGTTGATCAGCGAGCGCACGTGCGCATGCTTCACGGCGAGGCCCAGCACCGCGGTGCGCATCAACTCGAACGCGAACGACGGCGGCGCCATGAACTCGGTGCTCTTGCTGGCCTGGCTCAGGTTCTCGTGCGCCGCGGCCACCCGCTCGTGCGAGTACGTGTCGAGCAGCCACTCGCCGGCGACGCCCTGGATCACGCACGCCAGCTTCCAGGCCAGGTTGTCGGCGTCGTCGATGCCGGAGTTGGCGCCGCGCACGCCAAAGATCGGCAGCAGGTGCGCTGCGTCGCCTGCCAGCAGCACACGCCCTTCGCGGTAGCGCGGCAGCGTGAGCGCGTTGGCCTTGTAGATGCCGGTCCAGATCGGCGACCACTCGGCCCGCTCGCCCATCATCTGCAGCAGGCTCTGCACGCGCGGCATCACGTTTTCGGGCTCGATCGCCGCGTCGGGGTCCTCGCCGTCGCGCAACTGGTAGTCGATGCGCCACACGTCGTGCGGCTGCTTGTGCACCAGCACGGTGGAGCCCGGGTTGCACGGCGGGTCGAAGTAGGCCAGCCGCTCGGTGGGCCGGTCGCTCTTCATCAGGATGTCGACGATCACGTAGCGGCCTTCGTAGCTCGTGCCTTCGAGCTTGAGGCCGAGCGCCTCGCGCACGAAGCTGCGCCCGCCGTCGGCGGCCACGAGCCAATCGGTCTCGATCGCATAGTCGCCCAGCGGCGTGCTCACCGTCAGGCTGGCGCCGTCGTCGTGTGGCCGCAGCGCGGTCAGGCGCGTGCGCCACCGGATGTCGATCCACTCGGGCATCTCGAGGCAACGGTCGAGCAGGATCTGTTCGATGTGGTACTGCGCCAGGTTGACCATCGGCGGGTGCTTCTGGTTGTCGTCCTGCGGCATCTGAAAGTGCAGCACCTCGGCATCGCGATAGAAGCTGCGCC
>DATKJN010000006.1:0-5340 GCA_035543655.1 Burkholderiaceae bacterium
GTTGACCTCGACGACCTCGCCTTCCACCGGCATGTAGAGGTCGGCGGCGGCCTTCACCGACTCGACCACGCCGGCCACTTCGCCGCGCTTGTAGGTGCGCCCGACCTCGGGCAGGTCGACGAACACCACGTCGCCGAGCGCATCTTGCGCGTGCGGCGTGATGCCGACCACGGCTGCCTCGTGGTCCTCGATGTTGATCCACTCGTGATCGGGGGTGAACATGGTCGTCATGGGAGTTGCTCCAAAGGTGGAAAGTGAACGGCCAGTCGGCGCCGGGCCGCTCCCAAGCCGCCTGCGCCACCGCGGTGGGCAGCGAACCAAGTGAGCGTGGGAGCCAACATCAACCGCGGTGGTACCGGTGGGGGGCAAAGGGCATCGCGCTCACGCGCATCGGAAACTTCTTGCCGCGCACCTCGGCATGCACCTCGTGGTGCGCGCCGCCGTGGTTGGCGGCGAGGTACGCCATCGCGATCGGCACGTTGACCGTGGGACCGAGCGTGCCGCTGGTCACGTGGCCGAGCTTGTGGTTCTTGGCATCGAACAGCAGCGCGCCTTCGCGCACCGGCACGCGCTCCAGGCCGGTGAGGCCCACACGCTTGATCGCGGTACCAGTGGCCAGTTGCCCTTCGATCACCGCCGCGCCGGGGTATTGGCCGGCGCGTGCGCCACCGGGGCGGCGCACCTTCTGGATCGCCCACGTGAGGCCGGCCTCGACCGGCGTGGTTTTGTCGTCGATGTCGTGGCCATACAGACACAACCCGGCTTCAAGGCGCAACGTGTCGCGTGCACCCAGGCCGGCCGGCTTCACCTCGGGCTCCTTGAGCAGAGCGCGGGCGAGCACCACCGCATCGTCGGCGGCCACCGAGATCTCGAACCCATCTTCGCCGGTGTAGCCCGAGCGCGTGACGTAGCAGTCGCTGCCGGCCAGGCGAAACGCACCGCCGGTCATGAACACCAGCTTGCCGACCTCGGGGTTCAGCCGCGACAGCGCATGCACCGCCTTCGGGCCCTGCAGTGCGAGCAAGGCGCGCTCGGGCATCGGCACCACGGTGCAGCGCGCGCCGATGTGGTTGATCAGGTGGCGCGTGTCGGCCTCCTTGCACGCCGCGTTGACGATCAGCATCAGGTCGCCGGCGCGCCGCGTGACCATCAGATCGTCGAGGATGCCGCCTTGCGAATTGGTGAACAGCGCGTAGCGCTGCCTGTTGACGCCGAGGTCGACGATGTCGACCGGCACCAGCGATTCGAGTGCGTGTGCGGCGCCATCGCCGAGCAGCTTGAGTTGCCCCATGTGCGAGACATCGAACAGGGCGGCAGAGGCGCGGCAGTGGCGGTGTTCGGCAATGATCCCGTGGGGGTAGTTCACCGGCATCGAATAGCCGGCGAACTCGACCATCTTGGCGCCCAGCTCGACATGCAAGCCGTGCAACGGGGTCTGCTTGAGAACAACAGCGGACATACACGCTCCCGAGGGCCACCACACCACCGTTCGCACGGTGGGCTCGCCCTCGCTGTCCGCTTTACCTGAGAGATTTGCGGTCCGCTCGGCGTTGCTGCCGACCGCACCGTTTGCCCCTTCGGTGGGCAGGAACTCAGGTCCTGCCTCTCTCCAGTGAGGAACGCTCCGTTTCCGAAGCGCTTGCCAGTCCTTTTGCCTGAGCGTTTGGCCTTGCGGCTTCGCCTTCGGCGGCCTCGTGGCTGGGCAGCCACGCGACTCTCTCCTGGCCGCGGCAGTGTAGCAGCCGCCTCAGCGGCCGCACCACCGGATCCAGCGTCGTTTCACGTCAGGCGCTGGCGCAGCGCGCGCACCGCACTGTCGGGTGTGGTGAGCACCGGCAACCCGCTGGCCTGGGCGACCGCACCCTGGGCGCGCGCGAGGCTGAATTGCGCCAGCGCGATCACGGTGCAGCCCTGTGCCTTGAGCGCCTGCGCCGCCTGCACGGCAGCGTGATCGTGCGCGGCGGTGTCACCGCGGTTGAGCGCCTCCAGTGCGCCGTCGGCCAATGCGGTGCGCAGCGGCACCCCGGCCGGGAACTCCGGCGCCATCGATACCAGGGTGGGTGCGAAGGTCGCCAGAAGCCCGATGCAGCCACCCGACGCGCGCACCTGTGCCGCGGCCTCGTCGATCATCGCCTCGTTGGGCTTGAGCACCGGCAGCGGCGCGAGGCGCCGCTTGACCGCATCGATGCAGAGGCCGAACGCCGAGCAGGTGAACAGGATCGCGTTGGCGCCGGTCGCCACCGCATAGTCGCCGAGCGCGAGAAAGCGGGCGGTCATCGCCTCGTCGAGGCGGCCGCTGCGCGCGACGTCGGCCGACAGGCTGTCGTCGAGCAGGTTCATGCGCTCGGCATCGGGCCATTCGCGCGCCAGCGTGTCGTTGATCGGCGCCACCGAGTGCGCCAGCGCGTGGATCAGCGCGATGCGAGTCACAGGCTTCCGACAGCGGCCGGCGTCGGCCGCAAGCGTCGGCGACCCTGGAGCCACCACACCAGCAGCGCGAGCGCGGCGGCGGGCAACAACACCCAGTGCGGCGACGGACGCGCCGGATTCGGCAGCTGCAGCTGCTGGATCTTGAACCCCTGCTCCACGCCGAGCTTGCGTGCACGACTGCCGAACTTGACGTTGGCGATCTCGACCTCGTTGCCGAGCTGCGTGATCGTCACGCCGCCATCACGCAGCCGCTCGCGCCCGTTGTTGCCTTTGCCCATTGGCAAGGCCACGGTCTTGGTGATCGCTTCGCCCTCGACGTTGGTGCCGGCGATGGCGATCACCAGCCACTCGTCTTCGGCCAGCTTGTCGGCCTGCGCAAAGATCTCCGTCGCCGGCGCGCTGATGTACTTCGGGTGGATGCGGTCGATCACCCAATCGGGGCGGAAGAACAGGAAGGTGGCGATCAACAGCAACCCGACTTCGAACCAACTGCAGCGCACGCGGAACCACCGCATGGTGGCGGCGGCGAACAGCAGTGAGGCCACGGTGCCGCCGACGCACACCAGCACCACGTCGACCCACGAGCCGACGCCGATCAGCAGCAACTGCGGATTGAAGATGAAGACGAAGGGCAGCACCGTGGTGCGCAGGCTGTACCAGGTGGCCTGCCAGCCGGTGGCGTTGGGATCGTCGCCCGAGATCGCCGCCGCGGCATAGGAGGCCAGGCCGACCGGCGGCGTCACGTCGGCCATGATGCCGAAGTAGAAGACGAACATGTGCACTGCGATCAGCGGGATCACCAGCCCGCTGCGGGCCCCGAGCTCCACCACCACCGGCGCCATCAGCGTGGCCACGAGAATGTAGTTGGCCGTGGTCGGCACGCCGGCACCGATCAGCAGGCAGATGATGCCGGTGAGCACCAGCATGATCAGGACGTTGCCGCCGGACACGGCCTCGACCAGGTCGGTCATCATCAGGCCGACGCCGGTGAGCGTGATCGCGCCGACGATCAGGCCCGCGCTCGCGCAGGCCACGCCGATGCCGATCATGTTGCGCGCGCCGAGGATCAGCCCCTTGACCAGATCGTCGAGGCCCTTGCGCAGCGCGGCGGCCGGCGTGCCGATGTGGCGGAACCAGCACACCATCAACGGGTTCAGCAGCACCAGCACGATCGCTGCCACCGTGGCCCAGAAGGCAGACAGTCCCGGCGACAGCTCCTCCGCCATCAGGCACCACAGCAGGACGACGATCGGAATGAAGAAGTGCAGCCCGGCGCGCACGGTGGGCCAGGGCAGCGGCAGGTGCACGACCCGCGCGTTGGGATCGTCCGGCGGCACGTCGGGGTGGCGTGACGAATACGCGATCAGGCCCACGTAAGCCACCAGGCCGGCGGCCGCGAGCACCCAGCCGGCGGCGTTGCCGGCGATCGCTTGCAGCCCGACGATCACGTAGTAGATCAGCGCCAGTGCGATCAGCGTGCCGCTGGCGCCGAGGGCCCAACCCAGCATGCGCTGGCGCCAGGTGGGCGTGACCTCGCGGCGCAACGGCTGGATGTCGTACTTGAGCGCCTCGAGGTGCACGATGTAGAAGAGGGCGATGTAGGAGATCACGGCCGGCAGCAGCGCGTGCTTGACGATCTCCGAGTACGGGATGCCGACGTACTCCACCATCAGGAAGGCCGCGGCGCCCATCACCGGCGGCATGATCTGGCCGTTGATCGACGAGGCGGCCTCGATCGCGCCGGCCTTCACGCCAGAGTAGCCGGTGCGCTTCATCAACGGGATCGTGAAGATGCCGCCGGAGACCACGTTGGAAACCGACGAGCCCGACACCACGCCGTTGAGCGCCGACGACACCACCGCCACCTTGGCCGGCCCGCCGCGCAGGTGGCCGAGCAGCGCGAGCGACATCTGCAGCATGAAGTTGCCGGCGCCGGCAATGTCGAGCAGCGTGCCGAACAGGACGAACAGGAAGATGAACTGCACCGACACACCCAGCGCCACGCCGTACACGCCTTCGGTCGTGAGCCACATGTGCGACACGAAGCGCTGCAACGACGCGCCCTTGTGCAGGATCACGTCGGGCATGTAGGGCCCGGCGAAGATGAACGCCAGGAACACGCCGGTGGTGATCAGCATGCCGGTGCCCATCGCGCGCCGCGTGGCCTCGAGCATGATCAGCACACCGGCCACGCCGGCCACGATGTCGAAGGTCGTCGGTTGCCCCGGCCGTGTGGCGATCTCCTTGTAGAACAGGAACAGGTAGGCCGCGAAGAACGCGCCGACGCAGGCCAGCACCCAGTCGGCCAGCGGCACCACCGTGCGCGACGACCGCTTGAACGCCGGGTAAGCGCAGAACGCGAGAAACACCGCGAACGCGAGATGGATCGCGCGTGCCTCGGTGTCGTTGAAGATGCCGAAGCCGAAGATGAAGGGCAGCGGCGAGGCGTACCACAGCTGGAACAGCGACCACGCCGCCGCCACGCAGGCCAGCAGCTTGCCGACCGCCCCGGTGGGCTCACGCCCGCCGAGATCGGCCTCCTTCACGAGTTGGTCGAGCTCGGCGGCGCTGGCTTGATGTGTCGCTGACGGGGCGGCGGTCATGGTGCGGCTCGGGCCGTGTGCGCGCCGCTTACTTGATCCAGCCCTTTTCCTTGTAGTACTTGGCCGCGCCGTCGTGCAACGGAGCCGACAGGCCGTCCTTCACCATGTCTTCTGGCTTCAGGTTGGCCAGTGCCGGGTGCAGCTTCTTGAACTCGTCGAAGTTGTCGAACACCGCCTTCACCACCTGGTACACCGAGTCGGCGGGCGCCTTGGACGATGCGACCACGGTGGCGAGCACGCCGTAGGTGGTGGCGGCGTCGGGGTTGTTCGGGTACAGGCCGCCGGGAATCGTGGCCTTCGCGTAGTA
>DATKJN010000007.1:0-3871 GCA_035543655.1 Burkholderiaceae bacterium
TGCAAGGTGCGCCGGGCGACCAGCCGGCGCAGATCGCCGCCTTGCTGCCGGGCTACCACTGTTTCTTCGGCGCCGCGGTCGACGAGTTCCAGCGCGACGGCAAGCGGCAACGTTTCGGCAACCTGATCGCCACCCGGCTGCCGGTGGCGCGCGTGTTGCACCACGCGCTGCCGTGGCCGGCCGATGGCGGCGTGCGCTCGATGCCCCGCATGGTCACGGTGGTCACGGTGATCGACCCGGCGATCGGGCCGCTGCGCGTGATGACCACGCACCTGGAGTACTACTCGGCGTCGCAGCGGCTGGCGCAGGCGCAGGCGCTGCGCGCGCTGCACGACGAGCAGTGCGCGATGGCCGCGGCGCCGCCGGAAGAATCCGACGACGGCTCGCCGTTCCAGAGCAAGGTGCACACGCCGCATGCGGTGCTCTGCGGCGACTTCAACGCCGTGGCGAGCGATGCGGCGGTCGGCGCGATCACCGCGTCACCGTCCAACGCGGCGCACGCCTTTCGCGACGCATGGCCGCTGGCCCACGGCAACGAGCCGCACGCGCCGACGTTTCGCGTGTTCGATCGCACCTACGGTCCCCAGCCGATGGCGTGCGACTTCGTGTTCGTGAGCGCCGGACTGGCGCCGCGCGTTCGCCGTGTCGAGGTCGACCTGCAGACGCGCTCGTCCGACCACCAACCGGTGCTGGTGGAGTTCGGCGGCTGACCCCCCGCAGCGCGCAGCCCGCCGCGATGGGCGGGCTCAGCGCATCTTCAACTTCACCGCGTCGACCACCTCGCGCGGAAAGAAGCCCTGGCCGAACCCCTGCTGGAAGGCCTTGCGGTCCTCGGGCGACGCTTCCTTCATCGCCTCGACGATGTCGTTGGCGAGCTGCTCGCGCTCCTCGGGCTGCAGGTTGGCCATCTGCTCGCGCGCCAGCCGCAGCTGGGGCAGCACCATGTTCTTGAACAGCGCGCCGCTCATGCCGAGCGCGGCGGTCGCGTTGGGCGGCGCCAGCGTGAGGCAGTCGCGCAGTTCCGATTGCATCGCCGGCGTCATCACGCCGAGCTCGGCCAGCTCATCGAACACGGCCGCGGTCTCGCTGCGCGACAGCGGTTGCGACATCGCCTGCTGCGCGGCGCCGAGTTGCGACATCATTTCGGGACTCATTGCAGCGCCGGCTGGCAAGCGTCCGGCCATCGCCTGCTGCATCAGCGCCTGCATCTGCGCCGCGTCGGCACCGCCGGGCAGGCCGGGCATCGACATGCCCGGCATCGCCTGCGACAGCAGCGCCTGGCGTGCGCCGCCGGGCGTGAGCAACGAGGCCACCGCGGCGCCCTTGCAGCCCATGTTGGACAGCGAGCCCAGCAGCTGCGACTTCACGCCGTCGAGCAGCAGGTTCTGCACCAGTTGTTTGCCCAGGCCGGCCACGATCGGCAGCGCGGCGTGCGCCGGCGTGGCCAGGCCGATGCACAGCACGGTCGCGAGTGCAACGGCGCGCAGGGGAGACGGACGGCGCATGGGCGCAACGCCTGCGGAGGTCACTCGGCCGTGAAGCCCGAGGCCTTGATCGGCGCCTCCCAGCGCTTGAGGTGGGCGGCCTGCGTGGCGGCGAGCTCATCGCCGCTGCCGTAGGCCGGCACCAGCCCGAGCGAGGTGATCTTGTCCATCACGTCGGGCTGCTTCAGTGCATCGGCCACCGCGCGGCTCATTCGCGCTGTCACGTCGGCGGCCATGCCGGGCGGGCCGTACATGCCGAAGAACGCATCGGCCGACATGTTGATGCCGAGCTCCTTGAGCGTGGGCACGTCGGGCAGCGACTTGCCGCGCGCATCGCCGGTGACCGCCAGGATGCGCAGCTTGCCGGCACGGTGGTGCTCGATGGTCTCCAGCGGCGTGTCGATCATCAGCGGCACCTGGCCGCCGAGCAGGTCGTTCACCGCGGGGGCGCCGCCTTTGTAGGCCACGTGGGTCAGCTCGATGCCGGCGCTCTGGCTCAGCAGCACGCCGGTGAAGTGCGGTACGGTGCCCGCGCCCGGCGTGCCGTAGTTGGCCTTGCCCGGGTTGGCCTTCATCCACGCGAGGATGGTCTTCAGGTCGCCGCTGGGTGCGCCGGGCCCCGCGGTGATCGCGAAATCGAACGTCACCGCACGCGCCACCGGTGTGAAGTCGCGCACCGGGTCGAAGCCGAGGTTCTTGTACAGCCACGGTGACACCACGAGTGCGCCGCTCGGTGCCAGCACCAGCGTCTGGCCGTCGGGCGCGGCGCGCTTCACCTCGCCGAGCGCCACGCGGCCGGCGGCGCCGGGCTTGTTGTCGACCAGCACGTTCTGGCCGAGCGTGGCGCGCATCTTGTCGGCCAACAGTCGCGCCACGATGTCGGCCGAACCGCCGGGCGGAAAACCCACCAGGATGCGCACCGGGGGCTTGTCTTGCGCCGGTGCGAGCGCGGGCGCGGCGAGCGCCGCAGCACCGAGCAACGAGAAACGCACGAAAGAGCGACGGTGCATCGTCATGGAAGGTCTCCAGGGGTGGCGTCACTGTAGCGGCGCCACCGTGAAGCACCGACAGGACTCACCCTATTCGCGCACCTCGGCTTCGACCAGCTGCGTCAGCAGCGTGAGCGACTGCTGCCAGCCGAGGTAGCACTGCTCGACCGGGATCATCGCGGGGATGCCTTCCTGCACCACGCGCAGCTCGACGCCGCACGACACGGCCTTGAGCGTGACCGTGGTCATCATCTCGCCGGGCAGGTTGGGGTCGTCGAAGACGTCGGTGTAGCGCAGCCGCTCGTTGGGCTTCAGCTCGACGTACGTGCCGCCGAAGCTGTGGCTCTGGCCGTTGCTGAAGTTGGTGAACGACATGCGATAGCGGCCGCCGACGCGCGCGTCCATCTCGTGCACCTTGCCGGTGAAGCCGTGCGGCGGCAGCCACTTGGCCATCGCATCGGGGTCGGTAAAGGCACGATAGACGCGCTCGGGCGTGGCGCTCAGAACGCGGTGCAGTTGAACGGTGTTGGAGGCGGTGGTCATGGGGTGGGCTCCTGAAGGTTGGGGATTGAGGCGTCCCTCATTCACACGACGAACCAGCCCGGGGCAAATCGACAGCGCGATTCACGGGCCCGGACGCTGCTAGCGGCTCGATGCCGCCGCCGTGGGGTCGCCGGCCGACCGGTTGAGCCGCGCCGCCTCCTGCGCGAGGGTCACGACCGTCGCACGCTCCAGCGGGGTGTCTTCGCGCAGCTCCAGCGTGGCCATTTCGTACTTGCCGCCGGGCCGCAGCCGCGGCTCGATGTGCCGCAGGCGCTGGCCGCGCCAGAAGCCGAACAGCACACGCTGCGGTTCGGCGCGGATCAACAACACGGGGCCGTTTGCGAAGTACACCAGGTGGCCCCATTTCAGGCGCTCGTCGAGCTGCGGCGCGGCATCCACCACCGCAGCGCGCAGCGCCTGCGCATAACGCTGCTGCCAGCCGCTCAATGCGTCGAGGTACAACGCCGGCGTGGTGGCGGACGTGAGGATCATCTTCATGGTGCTCACCGGCGCGCCTTGGCCGCGCGATCGAACTTTTGCCAGTACTGGAACGGCTCTTCGTGCACCTCGATGTCGAGCTCGGCGATGCGCGCCTGCAGGCGCTCTTGGACGTCGGCGACCGCCTGGTTGTAGACCAGCGGGCCGATCTCCTCGAGAAAGTAGCCAAGCAGCCCGCCGGCGGCCACGTTGCCGATCTTTTCTTCCATGTTGTCGCGGAAGTAGCGCTCGATCGAGGCGATGGCTTGGGTGCGCGCGTCTTTGGGCAGCTCGATGGTCATGGTCTCGTGGGTCTCGTGGGCACACGGCGGAACAAGCCAGCGTAGTCGATCACCACGCCGTCGTCATCCACCGGCA
>DATKJN010000008.1:0-9667 GCA_035543655.1 Burkholderiaceae bacterium
CGACGTCGGTGTAGACCTTGACCTTGTCCTTCATGAACGCGTCCATCTGATCCGGGCCCACGTTCACCAACTCGAAGCCGCTCTTGGCGGCGAGCTCCTTCATCTCGGCATCGGCGTTCATCGCGGCCCACAGGTCGGCCAATTTCTTGCGCGCCTCGGGCGCGGTGCCCTTGGGCACGCCGATGCCGCGGAACGCACCGTCGACCCAGTCGACGCCGAGTTCCTTGAACGTCGGCACATCGGGCATCAGCGGGTGGCGCTTGTCCATCGCCACCGCGAGCGCGCGCACCTGGCCCTTGTTGTTGATCGCAAACGCGGTGTAGGTCATGCTGCCGTCGACATGGCCGCCGAGCACGGCCATGGTCATGTCGCCGGTGCCTTTGTAGGGCACGTAGGTGGTCTGGATGCCGAAGGCGGCGTTCATGCGCTGGTGCGCCGCGTGGTTGGCGCTGTTCAGCCCTGAGCCGCCGAGGTTGAGCTTGCCCGGCGAATCCTTGGCCGCCTTGACGAAATCGGCCCAGCTCTTGATCGGGCTCTGGTCGGGCACCACCAGCGCATCGGGCGTGTAGTGGAACCAGAACACCGGCGTCACGTCTTCGGTCTTGTAGGTGACGTTGCCCTCCATCGGCTGCAACACCATGTGCGGCAGGTTGATGCCCACGATGTTCACGCCGTCGGCTGGCAGCGTGTTGGCCGAACTCCACAGCAGCGCGCCACCGGCGCCGGCCTTGTACTGGATCACCGTGTCGATGGCCGCGCACTTCTTCTTCAGCACCATCTGCTGATGGCGCGCCGACAGATCGCTCTCGCCGCCCGGCGGGAAAGCCTGCCAGTACATGACGTTCTTGTCGGGGCAGGGCTGGGCATGCGCCGCCAGCGCGGCGGCGCCGATGCAGGCCGCCAGGAACAGACGCTTCATGGGTCGACGCCTTTCGTCGGGGAGGTGCCGAATGCT
The DNA here is from genome assembly GCA_035543655.1 of Burkholderiaceae bacterium. Lineage (GTDB taxonomy): Bacteria > Pseudomonadota > Gammaproteobacteria > Burkholderiales > Burkholderiaceae_C > JAEUPI01. The sequence goes on from DATKJN010000008.1 coordinate 956, forward strand.
GCGGTCAAGCCGCGGCGCGCGCCACAGGGTTGGCCTGGATGCGCGCGATCACCGCATCGGTCACCTGCTTCGTCGTCGCCTGGCCGCCGAGGTCGCCGGTGTGCAACGAACGATCGGCGGTGACGCTTTCGATCGTGGTCATCAGCGCGCGCGCCGCCTGCGCCTCGCCCAGGTGCTCGAGCAGCATCACGCACGACCAGAAGGTGCCGATCGGGTTGGCCAGCCCCTTGCCCATGATGTCGAACGCGGAGCCGTGGATCGGCTCGAACATGCTCGGATAGCGCCGCTCGGGGTCGATGTTGCCGGTGGGCGCGATGCCCAGGCTGCCGGCCAGCGCGGCCGCGAGGTCGCTCAGGATGTCGGCGTGCAGGTTGGTGGCCACCACGGTGTCGATGCTGGCGGGCCGGTTGACCATGCGCGCCGTCATCGCGTCGACCAGTTCCTTGTCCCAGCGCACGTCGGGGAAATCCTTCGCCACGAGGTTGGCGATCTCGTCCCACATCACCATCGCGTGGCGCTGCGCATTGCTCTTGGTCACCACGGTCAGCTGCTTGCGCGGCCGCGACTGCGCCAGCTTGAAGGCGAAGCGGATGATGCGGTCGACGCCGGCGCGCGTCATGACCGACACGTCGGTCGCCACCTCGATCGGGTGTCCTTGGTGCACGCGCCCGCCGACGCCGGCGTATTCGCCCTCGGTGTTCTCGCGCACGATCACCCAGTCGAGGTCTTTCGGCGCGCAGCGTTTCAGCGGCGCATCGATGCCGGGCAGGATGCGCGTGGGTCGCACGTTGGCGTACTGGTCGAAGCCCTGGCAGATCTTCAGGCGCAGGCCCCACAGCGTGATGTGGTCTGGGATCTGCGGGTCGCCGGCCGAGCCGAACAGGATCGCGTCCTTGTCGCGCAAGGCGTCCAGCCCGTCGGCCGGCATCATCACGCCGTGGCGGCGGTACCAGTCGCCGCCCCAGCCGAAGTCCTGGAACTCGACGCGAAAGCGTCCGCTGCTTTCTGCCAGCGAACGCAGCACCGATGCGCCGGCGGGCACCACCTCCTTGCCGATGCCGTCTCCGGGGATGGTGGCAATGCGGTAGGTCTTCATGCGCGGCTCCTGCGGTCAGCGCCGCAGTATCGCCGCCGCGGCGCGCTGCAGCACCGCCACCGGGGTTGACTCAGCTTTCGCGACGATCAGTTCTCCAGCATCTGGATCGCCTGCGCCAGGCTGCGCCGCATGCGCGACAGCGCGCTGGCCAGCATGCCGATCTCGTCGCGGCCGCGCGCGCCGAAGTCGGGCGCATCGACCTCGCCCAGGCTGATGCGATCGGCCAGCGCCGAGATCTTGGTGATCGGGCGGATGAACATCCACCACAACACGCCGTTCATCGTCAGCGCCACCGCGATCAGCACGCCGAGCAGCGAGCCCATGAAGACACGAAACGTGGCCTCGGCGCGCGCCAGCACGAAGGTCTCGGGGATCTGCACGATCTGCGCGCCGATGATCTCGTTGACCTTCCAGCCGAAGCCGTTGGCGCTGCCGTACTTGGCGATCATCGTCGGGGGCGCCAGCTCGGCGGTGTCGTGGCAGCGCAGGCAGGCGCCGCCGGCGCGCAGCGGCTTGGCCACGTAGAGCATGCGGCCGTTGGGCGTGTCGCGCTCGCCGAACAGCGGCGCCTGCGTCGCGCCGTTGCGAAACGAGTTGACGATGTCGCTCTCCCAGTCGACGGCGCGGTTCACCGGGTTGGTCGGGTTCAAGGTCGCCTCGCGATACTGGAAGTTCTTGTATTCGGGGTTGGCCTCGCGCAGGTTCTTCAGCAGTTCGATCGCCGAGTAGGCCGACACCATCTCCGGACGGAACTCGTACTTGATCTGGGTTTCCAGCAGCGGCGCGATATTGCGGCTGGTGTAGTCGCGCACCGCCAGCGCGCTTTCGATCAGCAGCTTGGCGTTCTGATGGATCTCGGCGCGCGCGTTGCGCTGCAGCAGGTCGCGCGACACCAGCGCCGTGCCGCCGATGGCGAGCGCGAACAGGATGAACAGCACGAGGTTGAACTTGACGAGCAGCTTCATGGTGGGTCCCCGGGAGTCTTGCGGATCTGTGTCTGTGCCGGTTCAAACGCAACCCGGGCCTTGAACCTGACATCGCGGTTGCACAATTGCCCCGCATGCAAGGGGAAGAGTCAGACGGGGCAGGGAAAGTGAGCGAGCGCCTCACCGTGCTGCTCGCGCGCGTGACCGCCGGGGACCGTGCGGCGCGTGACGCGTTGTTTGCCGCCGTCTACCCGGAACTCAAGCGGCTGGCGCACGCCCGCCTGCATGGCGGCGGGCGCAACACCGTGCTCGACACCACCGCGCTGGTGCACGAGTCGTACATGAGGCTGGTGCAGACCGGCGCCCTCGGCTTCGACGACCGGCGCGCCTTCTTCGGCTACGCGTCGCGCGTGATGCGCTCGGTGATCGTCGACAGCGCCCGCGCCCGCCTGGCCGAGCGGCGCGGCGGCCAGGCCGAGAAGCTCACGCTCGGCAGCGAGCCTGCGCTCAACGTGGCGCAGCACGACGAACACATCCTGCAGGTGCATGCCGCGCTCGAGCAGCTCGAGCAGGCCGACGCGCGCGCGGCACAGATGGTGGAGATGCGCTACTTCGGCGGCTACACCGACCGCGAGATCGCCGACACGCTCGATCTCACCGAGCGCACCGTGCAGCGCGATTGGGAGAAGGCCCGGTTGTTGCTGCGCGCCATGTTGAGCCCAGACTGAGCGGCTCGATGAAGCTCTCCACCGAACAGCTCACGCGCATGAGCAACCTCCTCGACGAGGTGCTCGACGCCGACGATGCCGGGCGCGAGCAGTGGCTGCACGCGCTGCCGCCCGAGCACCGCGACCTCGAGCCCGCGCTGCGCCGCACCTTGCTGCCGCTCGATGGTGGCGCCGCGTTCGACGACTGGATGGCGCGGCCGGTGCACGTGGCCGGCACCGGCGGCAGCGGCTTGTGCGACGGTGATCGCTTGGGACCGTACCGGCTGGTGCGCCTGCTCGGCGCCGGTGGCATGGCCGAGGTGTGGTTGGCCGAACGCGCCGACGGCGCGTTCAAGCGCGAGGTGGCGCTCAAGACGCCGTCGCGTCTGGAATGGCGCGAAGACCTGGCCGAACGCTTCGCCGTCGAACGCGACATCCTGGCCGGGCTGCAGCATCCCCACATCGCGCATTTCTACGACGCCGGCGTCAGCCCCGACGGACGCCCGTACCTGGCGCTGGAATACGTGCAAGGCCACACGCTGCTGCAGTGGGCCGACCAGCGGCGGCTGCCGGTGCGTGCGCGCATCGAGCTGTTTCTGCAGGTGCTGCAGGCCGTGCAGTATGCGCACGAGCAAGGGGTGCTGCATCGCGACATCAAGCCGCGCAACGTGTTGGTGACCGACGGCGGCCAGACCAAGCTGCTCGACTTCGGCATCGCGCGACTGATCCACCGCGCGCCCGAGGCCGACCTCACACAGCGCTTCGGGCGCGCGCTGACCCCGGGCTACGCCAGCCCCGAGCAGATGAAGGGCGAGGCGATCGACGCGTCGAGCGACGTCTATTCGCTCGGTGTCGTGTTGCACGAACTGCTGTGCGGCCAGCAGCCTGTGCCCGAACAGACGGCCCCGAGCACGCGGCTCGACGTGGCGAGCGCCGATGCGCGCGGCGGCAGCACCGATCGCATCGCGCGTGAACTGACGGGCGATCTCGACGCGATCACGCGCAAGGCGCTGTCGCCTGCGCCGGCCGATCGCTACGACAGCGCCGGTGCGATGGCGCGCGACCTGCGCCGGTACCTGGCGGGCGAGCCGGTGCAGGCGCGGCCGGCCACGCCGACCTATCGCGCGGCCAAGTTCCTCGGGCGTCACCGCCGGGCGGCGCAGACGCTCGCGCTCGCGGGGGTGGTGATCGGCGTGGCATGGGCGCTGCTGGCGCAGCGCTATCCCGCTTCCGAGGCGACCGCACCCGTCGCGGCCGCGTCGGCGGTGTTGCCGCCGCTGCCGCAGGACAATTCGGTCGCCGTGCTGCCTTTCGCCGACCTGAGCGAGCAGCGTGACCAGGAGCATTTTTCCGATGGCCTGGCCGAGGAGTTGATCGACCGCCTGGCGCACAGCCGCAACCTGCGCGTGATCGCGCGCACGTCGGCATTCGCGTTCAAGGGCCAGCCCGACGATGTGCGCACCGTGGCTGCACGCCTCGGCGTGGCCCATGTGCTGTCGGGCAGCGTGCGCAAGAACGGCGATGTGCTGCGCGTCAACGCACGGCTGGTGCGGGCCGTGGACGCGCACCCGCTGTGGTCGCAGACCTACGAACGCGACATGGCCGATCTGTTCAAGGTGCAGGACGACATCGCATCGTCGGTGGCCACCGCACTCGAGGCGGTGCTGACCGACCGTCCGACGCACCGCGGCGTGCGCGTGCCCGACATCGAGGCCTACAACCTGGTGCTGCAGGGCGACGTGTACACCCACGGCCCGTTCGAGCGCGACGCGCAGCGCGCCGAGGTGGCGTACAAGCAGGCGGTCGAGCTCGACCCGGGGTACGCGCTGCCGTGGGCCAAGCTGGCGCTGCTGTACCTGCAGCAGGCCGAACTGTCGCGTGCGCCAAAGGAGCCCACGCATGCCAACGCGCGCCGCGCCATCGATGCCGCGCTGCGGCTCGATCCGAATTCGATGGCCGCGCATGCGGCGCGCTTTCGTTACCTGGTGCGGGTCGAGGGCCAATGGCCCGCGGCGCGCGCCACGCTCGACCGCATGCGGGCCATCGATCCGAGCGATGCCTTCCTGCTGCCGGAGTGCGAGGCCCACTACGCCAGCGTGACCGGCCACCTCGACGAGGCGATCAAGATCCAGCGCGGCATCGTCGAGCGTGATCCGCTCAATGCCGCCGCGGTCGGCACGTTGGCGTCGTACCTGATGGAGGACGACCGTTTCGACGAGTCGCTGGCGTGGCTTCAACGGGAGCTGCAGATGAACCCGCACGCGATCGGCAGTTACGCGCTGATCGGCGTCAACCTCGCGCTGTTGAACCGCAGCGACGACGCGCTGGCGATGATCGCGCGCGAGCGCCACCAGGGCTACCGGCTGTGGGCCTTGTCGCTCGCGCACACGCTGCGCGGCGAGCGCGATGCGGCCGATGCGGCGCTCGCCGAGATGAAGGCCGCGCCCGATGCCAACGCGTACTGGATTGCGCGCCTCTATGCGGTGCGCGGCAACAAGGCCGCGACTTTCGAGTGGCTCGACAAGGCCTGCGCCGGCGTGCGCCAGCATGGCTGCGACCTGTTGAAGATCGACCGCTTCCTGCGCAGCGTGCGCGACGACGCGCGCTACAGGGCACTGGTGGCCAAGCTCGGGCTGTCGTGACTGACGGATCGACGAAGTCGACGCAGCGGCCGCTCGTTGCGGTCGGTGCGCTTCAGTCGGGGCGCGGCGCCCGCGCACCGATCATCCAGCACGCCGCCGTGAAGCGCGCGACATCCCCGCGCACATAGGGCTTGAAGGCTTCGCGCAGCGTGGCGACCACGCGGGCGTGCGTCGGTGGGTCCACCTCGCGCAACGCACGCCCGACCGGGCCGAGCCGGGTGACATAGCGATCCAGATCGCCCTTGCCCATCGTGCAGGCCACATCGATCGGCTGGATGTGAATGTCGATCCAGCCGCTGTCGTTCAGGATCGAACGAACCCGGTCACGGTCGGCGAAAGCGAACTGCCCCGGCCCGTCGGACCGGCGCGCGGGCAGCGCGGGCAACAACGGCGCGGCCGCGCGCTCGGCCGTGGTCATGAACGGGTTGTGCGCCTCGCTGCGCCACGCCACGAAGTGCACGGAGGCGTTGGTCCTTGCGGCGCGCCGCAGGTTGGCAAACGCCTGCACCGGTTGGTCGAAGAACATGACGCCGAAACGGGAGACCAGGCAGTCGAAGGCGGCCGGCTCGAATGCGTGTGTCTGGGCATCGGCGCAAATGAAACGCGCGCGCGAGCCTGCGCGCTCGGCACGCGCACGTGCGACCGCAATCATCGGATTGGAGATGTCGATGCCGGTGCAGCGTCCGCCGTCTGCGAGCCGGCGCGCCAGCGCGATCGTGGTGGCACCGGTGCCGCAGCCGACGTCGAGCACCTGGTGCGCCGATTGCGCGGCCACCGCCTGGACGAGCAGGTCCTCGAACGGTTGAAGCGAGCGGTCGAGCGCGTCCTGCAGATCGATCCAGGCCTGGCCCGAGGGGCCGTTCCACAGCCTGGCCTGCTCGCTGTCGACGGGGAGTTCGTCGTTCATCGTCTGGCGCTGCGTTTGCGGTGGTCGCGCGCCGCGATCAGGCGGTGCCGATCACGCCGCGGCGCACCTGATCGCGCTCGATCGACTCGAACAGCGCCTTGAAGTTGCCTTCGCCGAAGCCGTCGTCGCCCTTGCGTTGGATGAACTCGAAGAACACCGGACCGAGCAGCGTCTCGGAAAAGATCTGCAGCAGCAGGCGCGGCTTGCCTTCCTTGGTGCTGCCGTCGAGCAGGATGCCGCGCGTCTGCAACTCGGGTATCGGCTGGCCGTGGCCGGGCAGGCGCTCTTCCAGCATCTCGTAGTACACGTCGTTCGGCGCGCTCATCAGCGGCACGCCGGCGAGCGCGAGCTTGTCGATGGTGGCGAAGATGTCGTCGGTGAGCAGCGCCACGTGCTGGATGCCCTCGCCGTTGAACTTCATCAGGAACTCTTCGATCTGGCCCGAGCCCTTGCTCGACTCCTCGTTGAGCGGGATGCGGATCTTGCCGTCCGGCGCCGTCATCGCCTTGCTGGTGAGCCCCGTGTATTCGCCCTGGATGTCGAAGTAGCGGATCTCGCGGAAGTTGAACAAGCGCTCGTAGTACTGCGCCCAGAACGACATGCGGCCGCGGTACACGTTGTGCGTCAGGTGGTCGACGATCTTCAAGCCGTGGCCCACCGGATGGCGCGGCACGCCGTCGACCCATTCGAAGTCGATGTCGTAGATGCTCTTGCCGTCCTCGAAGCGATCGATCAGGTACAGCGGCGCGCCGCCGATGCCCTTGATTGCCGGCAGCCGCAGCTCCATCGGCCCGGTGGGGATCTCGATCGGCTGGGCACCGAGCTCGAGCGCGCGCGCATAGGCCTTGTGCGAATCCTTGACGCGAAAAGCGAGCGCACACGCGCTCGGACCGTGCTCGGCCGCGAAGTAGCCGGCCAGGCTCTTGGGCTCGCGATTGACGATGAAGTTGATGTCGCCCTGGCGGTACAGCAGCACGTCCTTGCTGCGGTGCTTGGCGACCAGCGTGAAGCCGAGCTGCTGAAACAGCGGCTCCAGCGAGTGCGGATGGGGCGAGGCGAACTCGACGAATTCGAACCCCATGAGGCCCATGGGGTTGTCAAACAGATCGGCCATCTCGTGCTCCTGCTCGGGGCCCGCGTGCAGGCCCGTGGATCGACTCGGGTTTACAGCGGTGAAGGTCGATCCACTGGTGGCGCGCACGACACACCGCGCACGCTGCGCGCCAGGTGATCGCCGTAGAAGAGCAGACTGCCGCGCGGAAGCATTTGCGCGATTCTAGGCCGCGGCTCCGCGGCGCGCTTGATTGACGACTCCGGCAGCCCGGGTGTTGAATCGCGCCCTCTGGCATCGGGAGGAGACACCGTGTCGCATCGTTGGAGCTGGAACCCGTTCGCGCGCGCATCGCATCGGCTGGTGGCCGCCGCGCTGCTGTCTTTGCTCGCCTTCGGTTGCGCACAGGCGCCCACCGGCAGCGGCGGCGCGCCGATTGCGCGCGCCGCGCCCGAGAGCGCCGGCATGTCTTCGGCGCGGCTGGAGCGCATCACCACGACCTTCGAGCAGGAGGTGGCGGCCAAGCGCCTGCCGGGTGCGGTGGCCATGGTGTCGCGCAAGGGCAAGCTCGTCTATGCCAAGGCATTCGGTGTGCGCGACCCGAAGGGCAGCGAGCCGATGCAGCTCGACAGCGTGTTCCGCATCTACTCGATGACCAAGCCGTTCACCGCGGTGGCGGCGATGATGCTGGTGGAAGACGGCGTGCTGCAACTCGGCGACCCGGTGTCGAAGTGGCTGCCGGCGTTCAAGGACGTCAAGGTCTCGACGCCGCAGGGCGACGTGCCGTCCGCGCGGCCGATGACGGTGCTCGATCTGTTCCGCCATACGGCCGGCCTGCCGTACGGCGAGCTGACGGCCAACGCCGCCGTGAAAGAGGCCTTGACCAAGGCGGGCCTCTACAAGCCCAACGTGATCGACTTCGACACGCGCGACCTGAGCGGTGCGGAGCAGGTCGATCGTCTGGCGAAGATTCCGTTGCTGTACCAGCCTGGCACCACTTGGGAATACAGCCTGGCCACCGACGTGCTTGGCCGTGTCGTCGAGGCGGCGTCGGGCCAGCGCCTCGGCGTGTTCCTGCAGCGACGGCTGTTCGGCCCGCTGAAGATGAACGACACCGCATTCAGCCTGCTCGACACGCAGCGCGGCCGCCTGGCCGAGCCGTTCGAGAAGGACGCGGTGACCGGCGCGTCGATTCGCCTGATCGACGTGAGCCAGCCGCCGGCCAACGATTCCGGCGGCGCAGGCTGTGTCTCCACCGCGGGCGACTACCTGCGCTTCGTGCAGATGATGCTCAACGGCGGCACGCTCGACGGCGTGCGCGTGTTGAGCCGCTCCACGGTGAAGTTGATGGCTTCGGACCACCTCGGCACGCGCATTCCGATC
>DATKJN010000009.1:0-2232 GCA_035543655.1 Burkholderiaceae bacterium
CGGTCCTCCATGTCGTCTGCCTGGCTGCTGCCGGAGCACATTGCCGATGTCCTGCCCGCGCAGGCGCGGCGCATTGAGGAGTTGCGCCGCACACTGCTCGACCTGGCGCGCAGCTACGGTTTCGAGCTCGTGATGCCGCCGCTGCTGGAGTATCTGGAGTCGCTGTTGTCCGGCACCGGGCGCGAACTGGACCTGCAGACCTTCAAGCTGGTCGATCAGCTGAGCGGCCGGTCTCTGGGGTTGCGCGCCGACACAACGCCACAGGTGGCGCGCATCGACGCGCACCTGCTCAACCGTGCCGGTGTGTCGCGCCTGTGCTACTGCGGCCCGGTGCTGCACACGCGTCCGGGTGCTCCGCATGCCACGCGCGAGCCGCTGCAGCTCGGTGCCGAGGTGTATGGCCATGCCGGACTGGAGGCCGATCTCGAGGTGCAGGAACTCGCGCTCGACATGCTTCGCGCCGCCGGGTTGAACGGCCTGGTCCTCGACCTGGCCGACGCGCGCATCGTGCGCGGGGTGCTGGCGGGCGTGTCGGTCGACGGCAACGCGCTGCAAAACGTGGTCGCTGCGCTCGCCGCCAAGGACAGCGCCGCGGTGCAGGACCTGACACGCGACTTTCCGGCTGCCGCGCGCGACGCGCTGACCGACCTGTTGAGCCTGTATGGCGACGAGTCCGTGCTCGAGCGAGCGCGCGAGGTGTTGCCCGATCGCCCCCTGATTCGGCGCGCGCTCGACGACCTGGTGTGGCTCGCACGCCATGTGCGTCACGCGCATCCGCAGGTGCGGGTGGGCTTCGACCTGGCCGATTTGAGCGGCTATGCCTACTACAGCGGTGCACGCTTTGCGGTCTATGCCGCCAACGTCGGCGAGGCGCTGGTGCGAGGCGGTCGCTACGATGAAGTGGGTGCGGTATTCGGCCGCAACCGCCCCGCCGTTGGCTTGAGCCTGGATCTGAAGGCGCTGTCGTCGCATCGCCAGCCCGCTGCACCGCGCAGCGCGATTCGCGCGCCATGGGGCGAAGACGCCGCATTGCGCGCGGCCGTGCGCCGGCTGCGTGAACAGGGCGAGACCGTGCTGTGCATCCTGCCCGGACACGAGCACGAAGCGCAGGAGTTCGACTGCGATCGCGAACTCGCCGCGGTCGGCAACCAATGGGTTCTGCGCGCGCTCTGATGCGCGCCCACCCGCACTGACGGATTCACATGAGCTCTGATCGATCCATCACGCGTGGCCACAACGTGGTCGTCGTCGGCACCCAATGGGGTGACGAGGGCAAAGGCAAGGTGGTCGACTGGCTGACCGACCACGCGCAGGCGGTGGTGCGCTTTCAAGGTGGCCACAACGCCGGCCACACGCTGGTGATCAAGGGCGTGAAGACCGCGCTGCAGCTGATTCCGTCGGGCGTGATGCGCGAGGGCGTGGCCTGCCTGATTGGCAACGGCGTGGTGGTGGATCCGCAGCACCTGCTGATCGAGATCGCGCGCCTCGAGAAAATCGGCCTGGACGTGCGTTCGCGCCTGCTGATCAGCGAGTCGTGTCCGTTGATCCTGCCGTTCCACGTGGCGGTCGACGCGGCCCGCGAGGCGCTGCGCGAGAGCAGCGGCAGCGGCAAGATCGGCACCACTGGCAAGGGCATCGGTCCGGCGTATGAAGACAAGGTGGCGCGCCGCGCGCTGCGCATGCAGGACCTCAAGCACCCGCAGCGCTTCGAGAACAAGCTGCGCGAGCTGGTGGCGCTGCACAACGAATCGCTCGGTGGCCTGCTGCGCGCGCAGCGCCTCGAGGTGCAACCGATGCTCGATGCCGGTCTCAAGGCGGCCGAACAACTGGTGCCGCTCATGGGCGACGTGGGTGTGCGCATCCACCAAGCACACCGCAGTGGGCACAACGTGCTGTTCGAGGGCGCGCAGGGCACCTTGCTCGACATCGATCACGGCACTTACCCGTTCGTCACGTCGAGCAATTGCGTGGCCGGCAACGCCGCGGCAGGCTCGGGCGTGGGCCCGCAGATGCTGCATCACGTGCTCGGCATCACCAAGGCCTACACCACGCGCGTGGGCGGCGGTCCGTTTCCGACCGAACTGCCGATCGATCAACCCGGCACCGTGGGCCACCACCTGTCCACGGTGGGTCAGGAGCGGGGCGTGGTCACAGGTCGCGCGCGACGCTGCGGCTGGCTCGATGCCGCGGCGCTGCGCCGCGCGATGCTGATCAACGGCGTGTCAGGCCTGT
>DATKJN010000010.1:0-5544 GCA_035543655.1 Burkholderiaceae bacterium
CGCGCAGATCACGAAGCCCAGGTAGCCGATCCACCACAGGGCCTGCGGCACCGCCAACGGCACCGCAAGCGATGAGTTCGAACGCGCGCCGAGGTGCCACGACTGGGCCAGCGTGCCGGCACCGTGCCACGCGATCAGCGACGCGAATGCCAGCAGCGATACGATCCCGATCAGGTCGCACGCCGCCGCCAGCTTGCGCGGCAACAGCTGATACAGCGCGTCGATGCGCACGTGGCCGCGTGCCAACAGCACGAAGGCAAAGCTCCAGGTCGAGCCGATGGCCAACGCGTAGCCCGAGAGCTCGTCGGCGCCGCCAAGCGTGGTGTTCGCAAGCTTGCGCAACGTCACGTCCACCGACACCAGCAGCGCCGCCGCGAGAATCAGCAGGCCACCGCCGAGCGCGCCGGCGTGCGCGACCCGTTGCGCCGCACGCAGCGCAGCGTCGAGATGTCGGTGCATCGCAGGCTACTTCTTTGCGCTCAGGCCAACCACCTTGCCCACGGTGGCGTTGAAGTCGGCCACGCACGCGGCGCTGCAGCGCTCGGCCCACTTCGGCACCATGGTGTCCGACAACACCTTCTTCAGCAATTCCTTGTCGGCCGCGCTCGGCTGAACGATCTTCATCTTGCCCTTGGTACCGAGCTTGCACGCGTCGGTGCCGGCGTTGCACTCGTAGCCCTGCTGCGTGAAGTTGTCGGCCGCATCCCACACGGCCTTCTCCATGGTCTTGATCTCGGCCTCGAGGAAGGTGCGCAGCTTCGGATCCATCGCGGCCCAGGTCTTGGCGTTGGCGGCATAGCCGATCTGACCCCACGACAGCGGCAGCGCCAGGAGGTGCGTGGTGACCTCGTTCCACTTGGCCAGGTTGCCCGAGATCGTGCCGGTGATGCCGCAGTCGACCGTCTTGTTCTGCAGCGCCGGCACCACTTCGCCGAACGCCAGCGTGACCGGCGTGCCGCCGAGCGCGGCGATCAGCTCGGACTGCGAGCGACCTGCGGCGCGCACCTTCTTGCCCTTGACGTCGGCCAGGCCCTTGATCTCGCCGTTGCAATACAGCACCTGCGCCGGATAGGTGCCGAAGCCGAGCAACTCGACACCGAACTTCTCGCGGTACAGCTTTTCGTACACCGGGCGCAGTGCATCGGTGACCTTGCGCGCGGTGGCGAGGTCGGGCAGCAGGCCCGCCATGTCGAGCATCTCGTTGGCCGGGTCGTCGGCGGCAAGGTACGCGATCACCGTGGCGCCGATCTCCATCACGCCTTGCCCCATCAGGCGCAGCACCTCGGGGCCCTTCAAACCCATCTCGTTGAAGCCCTTGATCTCCGCGGTGACCGCGCCACCGGACTTCTCGGCCAGTTGTTTGGTCCAGAAGGGAACCTCGTAGTCCTTGTACTGCGGCAGGCTCGAGATCGAGCCCACCACGCGCAGATGGGTCTTGGGCAGCGATTGCGCCATTGCCGCGCCGAGCGCGAGCGCGGCGGACACGGCAAGCAACAGTCGTTGCATCTTCATGGAGCCTCCGATGAGCCGCCTCGAGGAGGCTGGCGCCCCCGCGGGGGACGGCGAACGAAGTGAGCGTAGGGGCAGCATGGTTCCCTCCTAGAGCGTGGCAAGCTGGTGGTTGCGCAGGTCGGTGATCAGCATCGACCCCGGCGCGTGGGTGATGCACAAAGCGGGCCGGGCCGCGGCCAATGCCGCCTGCGGGGTGACCCCGCAGGCCCAGAACACGGCGATCTCGTCGGGCTTCACTTCGACCGCATCGCCGTAGTCGGGATGCGCGAGGTCATGCACGCCGATCAGCGACGGATCGCCCAGGTGCACCGGCGCGCCATGCACCGCCGGAAAGCGCGACGTGATCTGCACCGCGCGGATCGCATCGGCAGCCGTCAACGGCCGCATCGTCACCACCAGCGGGCCGGCGAAGCGCCCGGCGGGTTCGGTGGCAATGTCGGTGCGGTACATGGCCACGTTGCGTCCCTGGGCCACGTGGCGCAGCGGGATGCCGTCGGCCAGCAACGCCCATTCGAACGAGAACGAACAGCCGATCACGAAGGCCACGAAGTCGTCGCGCCACAGCGCGCGCACGTCGCTCGGCTGGTCCACCAGCTCGCCGTGGCGCCACACGCGGTAGCGTGGCAGATCGGTGCGCAGATCGATGTCGTCGCCCAGCGACGGCACCTCGAATGCACCGGGCTCGGTCACGGCCAGCAGCGGGCACGGCCGCGGATTGCGCTGGCAATACAGCAGGAACTCGGCCGCATCGGCCTGCGGCAGCACCACCAGATTGCCCTGCACCAGGTCCAGCGCGTCGGCCGTGTTGGTGGATCCTTGAAAACCCTCACGCGCCCGCTGCCGCAGCAGCGCACCGCGCCGGGCGGCATCGGCTTCGATCGCGAACGGGCGCACGTTCAACATGGCGCTCGCATTCTTCTCGGGCGCCGCCTACGCTGACAAGCAGAAAGTTTTTTGCTTGCCTCATCGTTTTTTTCGATGGACAGCGGCCGGCGACACCAGCTGTTCCACCAGCGACGGGTGCGCCGGCGAGGCCGGGTCGTCGCGCCACGACAGGTGGATCGGCAACGGCGGCAACTCGCCCTCGCTGGGCAGCAGCTTCAACGGCGCACGCTTGGCCAGCCGCTCCACCACCGCGCGCGGCAGTGTGGCAATGCCCAGGCCATCTTCGACCAACTGCGCCATCGCGCTGATCGACGACAAGCTGTGCACGCGCAGCGGTTGCACACCCGCGCGATTGAGCCAATCGAGCAGCGCCAGGTGCGGCTGCGATCCGCGCTGGAACGTGATCAGCTCCTGCGCCGCCAGTTCCGCGGCACGCCAGCGGCCGCGTTTGCGGTGGCGCTTGGCATGGCCGGCGAACGCCATCGCCATCGGCGCCAGCGCGCGCGTGCGCACGCCGGCGCCCGCGGCCGGCAGCGCCGCCAGTGCCACGTCGAGCGCGCCGCGTGCCAGCTGGTCGACCAGCACCGGCGAGGTCTCCACCGTGAGTTCGAGCGCCAGGGCCGGGTGGCTGGCACGCAGGCGGTGCACGCCTTCCATCAGCCACGAGTGCAGCACCGATTCGATCGCGCCGACGCGCAGCACCACTGGCCGCGCCGCGCCACCGCCGAGCTCGGCCTTGACCTCGCGCTGCAGATCGAGCAGTTGCTCGGCATAGACGAAGAAGCGCCGCCCGGCCACGGTGACGCGAAAGCCCTTGCGGTCGCGCCGATCGATCAGCGGCGTGCCCAGTTCGCTCTCCAGCGCCGCGATGCGGCTCGACACCGCCGATTGCGTGAGATGCAGCTTGTCGGCCGCGCGCGTCACGCTCTCCAGCGTGACGACCCAATAGAACGCCTCGACGAAGCGCAGGTTCAAGGTGGCCGCTTCACGACGCTCACGGCAGCGCGCCCCAGCGCTCGTGCAGAAAGCTGATGATGTGGTGCACCGGCCGCCGGGTGGCGCGCGCCACGGCCTTGGCATAGGGCGGCATGTTGGTGCACTCCAGCACGATCTCGCGCACGGTCGGCCAGCGCGCCACCAGGCGTTGCGCAGCGTCGACCACGTCGGCGGTGGCCGACGCGGCGTCGATCGCGGGCAGATCGTCGAGCAGGGCACGCTGCAGATGGCAGTCCTGCGCCAGCCCCACCACCGGCACCGTGGCGTCGGCACCGGCGGCGCGCAGGTGCGCCGAGCCGAGCGACAGCGCATCGACCGTGATCACCCCGGGCGCCGTCAGGTCGGGCAGCTTGAGCAGGCTGGAGGTCCACACCGGCACCGGCAGCGCGGCCTGCATCGTCGCCTGGAACTGCACCAGGAAGCCGCAGCTGGTGGTGATCGCGCGCGCACCTTCGTGGACCAACTGCTTCGCCGCATCGACGAACGGCTGCAGCAACGACGGGTCGCCCTCGCGCACCACGCGCTGCGGCGATGCACCCGCGACGACGCGGTGCCTCACGGGAATCGCGAAGCTGGCCGGATTGCCCACGTCACCCGGCACGCGCGGAAAACGCGTGTCCAACATCAACACGCCTAAAAAGGCCGCAGTCACGTCACATCGCCGACGCCGAGCGCGCGGCCTGGTCGTACAAGCCCGACATCGTGCGCAGCAGGCGCGCCAGCTCGCCGATGTCGGCGTTCAGCTCGGTGTCCAGGCTCTTGATCAAACATTCCTCGCGCACCTCGCGGTACTTCTGGACGAAGGCCTCGCCCTGCGGCGTGGGGCTGTAGAACACTTCCTTGCCCTGCTTCTCGGCATGCACCAGCCCGGCGGCCACGAGCTTCTTCAGCGAGTACGCCACCACGTGCGTGTCTTCGTAGTTGAGCACGAAGCAGATGTCGGCGAGCTTCTTGTTGCGTGCGCGATGTTGCACGTGGTGCAGCAGCAGCACGTCGGTGATGGTCAGGTCGGGGCAGCCGGCGGCGGCCATGCAGCGCACCGCCCAGCGCGAGAAGGCGTTCCACGCCACGATCAAGCCGAACTCCAGCTCCGACAGCTCCCGGCTGCGTGGGCTGACGAGGTGCGACGACGAGACGATCGCGGCGCCGGGGCTGCGCGGTGCGCGTCGCGCGTTTGCGGTGCGTTGACTCATCGGGGTTTACGCTCAAGTTGCTGATGATTTATTGACAATTTATCTGTTAGCTTCCTAGACTGCAAGCTGTTCCGCGCTCCGCCGTCGGGGCAAATCCGCATCCGCACCACGCATGGCACACCCCATGCTTGTTGCACCGAACAACTGCCGTCACTCAGGAGTGCCGATGTCGATCACCCGCCGTACTTCACTCAGCGCCGCTGCGCTGCTCGCCTTCGCCCTGCCGATCGCGGCGCAGGCACAAACCAAGTGGGACCTGCCAGCGGCGTACCCCGCCACCAACTTCCACACCGAGAACCTGACGCAGTTTGCCAACGACGTCGACAAGGCGACCGGCGGCAAGCTCAAGATCACCGTGCACGCCAATGCATCGCTGTTCAAGGCGCCCGAGATCAAGCGCGCGGTGCAAGGCGGCCAGGCGCAGATCGGCGAGGTGCTGCTGGTCAACTTCGAGAACGAGAACGCGCTCTACGGCCTCGACGGCGTGCCGTTCCTCGCCACCGGCTACGCCGACTCGGCCAAGCTGTACAAGGCGCAGAAGCCGGCGCTCGACAAGCTGCTCGGCGCGCAGGGCATGAAGCTGCTGTTCTCGGTGCCGTGGCCCCCGCAGGGCATCTACGCCAACAAGCCGCTCAACAGCGTGGCCGACATGAAAGGCCTGAAGTGGCGCGCCTACAGCCCCGCCACCGCCAAGATCGCCGAACTGGTGGGCGCGCAACCGGTGCAGATCCAGGCCGCCGAGCTGACCCAGGCGCTGGCCACCGGCGTGGTCGATTCGTACATGTCGTCGGGCTCCACCGGCTTCGACAGCAAGACCTACGAGCACATCAAGAGCTGGTACAACACGCAGGCCTGGCTGCCGAAGAACGCAGTGATCGTCAACGTGGCCGCGTTCAACGCACTCGACAAGCCCACGCAAGACGCCGTCAGCAAAGCCGCTGCCGACGCCGAAGCGCGC
>DATKJN010000011.1:0-2631 GCA_035543655.1 Burkholderiaceae bacterium
AGACTCCGGCACTTCGGGCTGCGCCGGCCAGATCAGGCGCGGATCGAAGCTCGACGCTGCCAGCATGGTGGCCACCACCACGGCGCCGAACGCCAGCAGGCCGGACTCTGGCTCGACGCTCGCCAGCACGCCGAACTGCACCATGCCCACCAGCAGCACCACGACAAACACGTCGAGCATCGACCAGTGTCCGACGGTGTCGACCAACCGGTACAAGCCGGCGCGCTCGCGTTGGCGCCAACATGAGCGGCGTTGCGCGGTGAAGGCCAGCAGCGCGAGCGACCCGATCTTGCCGAGCGGCACCACGACGCTGGCGATGAACACGATCAGCGCGAGTTCGTGCGATCCGGTGCTCCACAACTCGACGATGCCGCTGCCGATGGTGTGGCTGGCGCGGCCGAGCACGCTGGTGGTCGTCATCACCGGCAGCAGGTTGGCTGGCACGTACAACACCAGCGACACGGCCAGCCAGGACAACGTCCTTTGCACGCTGAACGGCTTGCGTGCATGAAGCGTGTTGCCGCAGCGCGGGCAACAACCGCCAAGCCCCGGGTTCGGCGCGCGCAGCACCAGCGCGCACACGTCGCAGCCGATCAGACCCCTGTCCGCGGCGATCGGCACGCGCGCATTCATGACCGCACCCTCGTTGCCGCATCCCACAGGTTCTGCAGGCCAGCGGCATGGATGGCAGTGAGCAGCACGGTAAGTCCGATGTAGGCGAAGATGCCCGCACCCAGCACCACGTTGGTCACGCCGGCCGAACGCACCACCGCGACCAGCACGCCGAGCATGAACACCTCGACCATGCTCCAACGCAGCATCCAGCGCAGCAAGCGCATCGCCGGCGCCAGCGCGCGCACCGGCCGGCCGCGCACCAACGGCACCAGCACCCACAGGCGCAGCAGGATCACGCCGAGCGGAAACACGAACGCGGTGGCAGTGCTGAGCACGGCCGCCAGGTGTTCACCTTCCTGCCAGGTGAGCCAGGTGGCTTGCAGCAGCGAGGCCTCGGTGTGGATGCCGCGCAGCTCGAGCGTGACGATCGGCGACAGGCTGCCGATCAGAAACGCCAGCAGCGCGCCCAGCGTGAGGGCCAGCTGGCCATCGAGCGCCAGGCCATGTCCGCGTGCCAGCACCGCGCCGCAGCGGCGGCAACGCAGCAAATCATCGGCGGCGAGGGCCCGGTTGCGGTACACGGCATCACAATGCTCGCACACGAGGTACGGGGTCGCGGGCGCACGCGGCCGGTTGTCGATGGCGTCGTTGCGTTGTGCGGTTGCCGGCTGTGCCACGCGGCGACTGTAATCGCGCCGAAGTCCCCCCGGGTGAGCAGGGCCGGCGCCCAGCCTTCACCTAGACTTCACCCATGATCCACTGCCCCGGGTGCGGCGAAGAGAACCCGCCCAAGTTCAAGCTGTGCGGCTACTGCGGCACGCCGCTGGTCGCGGCGCCGCCGGCCCTGCCGGTGCGCGAGCTGCGCAAGACGGTGACCATCGTCTTCAGCGACCTCAAAGGCTCCACCGCCATCGGCGAGCGGCTCGACGCCGAGGCGCTGCACGAGGTGAAGGAGCGTTACTTCAAGGCGATGGCCGCCGAGATCGCGCGCCACGGCGGCAAGGTGGAGAAGTACATCGGCGACGCGATCATGGCGGTGTTCGGACTGCCGCGCGCGCACGAGGACGATGCGCTGCGCGCGGTGCGCGCGGCGCTGGGCATGCAGCAGACGCTGGCACGCGTCAACGCGGACCTGCAGGCGCGTTACGGCGTGTCGCTGGCCAATCGCACCGGCATCAACACCGGCGAGGTGGTGGCCAACGACGACCCCAATGCGGACCAGAAGCTGGCCACCGGCGATGCGGTCAACGTGGCGGCGCGCTTGGAGCAGGCCGCGCCGGAGAACCAGATCTACCTGGGCGACGTGACCTACCGCCTGGTGCGCGACGCGGTCGAGGTCGAGGCGGTGGAACCACTGGAGCTCAAGGGCAAGGCGCAGCGCGTGTCCGCATTCCGGCTGGTCGGTGCACCGGGATTGGACGGCAACGTGCGGCGCGTCGATACGCCGATCGTCGGCCGCGACGCCGAGCTGGCCGAGGTGACGCGCGTGTACCGCGAGGTCTGCGACGGTCCGGCGGTGCGCATGGTGACCGTGATTGGCGACGCCGGCGTCGGCAAATCGCGTTTGGTGCACGAGGTTGTGTCGCGCATCGCGGCCGGCGCCACCGTGCTGCGCGGCCGCTGCCTGCCGTATGGCGACGGCATCACATTCTGGCCGCTGCGCGTGATGCTCGGTGCCGCCGACATTCGCGACGACGACAAGCCGGAAGAGGCGCAGGCGAAGCTCATGGCATTTCTCGGCGATCGCGACGTGGTCGATCGCGTGGCGGCGGCCACAGGGCTGAGCGCCGGCAACTATCCGCTGCACGAGATCTATTGGGGCGCACGCAAGGTGCTCGAGATCCTGGCCGCGCGCGGACCCGTGGTGGCGCTGGTCGACGACATCCATTGGGCGGAGACGGCTTTCCTCGAACTGCTCGAGCATGTGCTGTCGACCTCCACCGGCACACCGATCCTGCTGCTGGCCACGTCGCGGCACGACCTGCTCGAGGAGCGCCCGCAGTGGGGCGAACAGCC
>DATKJN010000012.1:0-5940 GCA_035543655.1 Burkholderiaceae bacterium
CTGGTGGTGTTCCTGATCATCACCGTGGTGCAGTTCATCGTCATCGCCAAGGGCGCCGAGCGGGTGGCCGAGGTCGCCGCGCGCTTCTCGCTCGATGCGATGCCCGGCAAGCAGCTGTCGATCGACTCCGACCTGCGCTCCGGGCTGATCGACAAGGACGAGGCCAAGCGCCGCCGCAAGCACCTGGAGCTCGAGAGCAAGCTGCACGGCAGCCTCGACGGCGCGATGAAGTTCGTCAAGGGCGACGCCATCGCCGGCATCGTGATCATCGTGATCAACCTGCTCGGCGGCCTGGCCATCGGCGTGATGATGATGGAGATGGAGGTCGGCGCCGCGGTCACCAAGTACTCGATCCTCACCATCGGTGAAGGCATGGTGGCGCAGATCCCCGCGCTGCTCGGCGCGATGGCCGCCGGCCTGATCGTCACGCGCACCAGCGACGAGGACGACAAGCACCTCGGCGACTCGATGCGCAAGCAGATCACCGCCAAGCCGCGCGTGATGCTGGTGGCCGGTGGCATCTGCGTGCTGATGGCGATGGTGCCGGGCTTTCCGTGGGCGGTGTTCCTGATGCTGGCGCTGGCGTTCATCGCCTTTGGCGTCATCCTCACGCCGGCCTGGCGCGACAAGCTGCGCCAGATGCGCCACCCGGCCGTGCGCGGCCTCGTCAAGCGCCTCGACACGCCGCAGGCGGTGAGCGCCACCGCGCTGCCGGTGCAGCGTCCGTCGGTGCCGCTGCTGTTGCGCGTGCCGGCGCCGCTGCTGTCGGCGGAAGACGCGCACGCCCTGACGCGCGAGCTGGAAGAGGTGCTCAACGACTTCACGCTCAACCTGGGCCTGTCGCTGCCGCGCATCCACCTGCACACCATCCCGCTGGGCGAGGGCTCGGGCGGCTGGGAGCTGCTCGCCTACGAAGTGCCGATCGCGCGCGGCGAGCTGCCGGCCGGCGGCACGCATGCGGCGCTGGGCGATGCCGTGCGCCAGTCCCTCAAGCGCCACACCTCGCTCTTCCTCGGCACGCAGGACACCACCAACCTGCTGACCCGCGCCTCGGCCGACGTGCCCGACATCGTCAAGGAGGTGCTGCGCGCGCTGCCGCTGCAACGGGTGGCCGACGTGCTGCGTCGCCTGGTCAGCGAGCAGGTGTCGATCCGCAACCTGCGCGACATCCTCGAGGCGCTGGCCGAAGCCAGCCAGCGCGAGAAGGACGTGCATGCCCTCACCGAGTTCACCCGCGTGGCACTGCGGCGCCAGATCAGCCACAGCGTGGCGCCGCAGGGCAAGCTGCCGGTGGTGATGCTGCAGCCGCCGCTGGAAGAGATGCTGCGCCAGGCCGTGCGCGTGAGCGGCGGCGTGGCCCAGCTGGCGCTCGAGCCCGAGACCGCTCGCCGCGTCTGCGACGCCATCGCCGGCGCCGTGCAGCGCCACAAGCCGGCGGCGCTGGCCACAGCCATCGACGTGCGCTGGCACCTGCGCAAGCTGGTCGAAAACGAGTGCTTCGACACGCCGGTGCTGTCGTACCACGAGCTGATGCCCACGCTGCAGCTCGACGTGCTCGACCGCGTCGCGGTCCCCGGCGAGCGGCTGAACTGACGCTCCCCCGAGGCGGCCTGGCGGCCGCCTCCCACCGGGGGGCGACACCAGCGGAGCGGCAAAGCCGGATCCGCGGTGTCTGCTTGGGGACGCGCCGCTGGCGCGGCGTGAGACACGCCGCCAAGTCCATTGAACCGCGCCGCGCAGGGCTGCAACCCACCGGTAACTGCCCCAACTAGGAGTCACCGCATGGCCACCGCCCGCCCCCAGCGCCTTCGGCATGCCAGCGATGGCTCGATGGCCTGCCTGCTGCGTCTGGTGGCGCTGGCGCTGGCCGCCGTGGTGATGCTGGCCGCCAGCACCGTGGCGCTTGCCGCGCCGATGCCCAACGCCGGGCGCAACGTGTCGATCACCGCGCGCGAGCAGCCGATCGGGGTGTTCCTGCAGAACCTGTTCGCCGCCATCGACGTGCCGGCCACCATCAGCGGCGACCTGAAGGGCAACGTCAACGGCACCTTCGTCGGCCCGGCCGACAAGGTGCTGCGCGACGTGACACGCGTGTACAGCCTGATCACCTACTACGACGGCTCGGTGATGCACGTGGTGCCGTCAGCCGACCTGACGCAGCGCACCTTCGCGCTCAACGCCTCCGCCGGCGACCGCCTGCTGCGCTCGGTCAACGAGCTCGGCCTGCCCGACGCCCGCAACTACCTGACCCGCACCTCCGACGGCAACATGTTCGCGCGCGGCACCCGCCGCTTCGTCGAGCAGATCGACGATCTGCTGCGTGCCGCGCAGGCCCAGCAGGTCGCGCCGACTCAGAACTCCGGCGTGGCCGACTTCCGCGTCTTCTACCTGCGCTATGCCTGGGCACAGGACACCACGATGGCGGTCGGCGGCCGCCAGGTCGTGATCCCCGGCGTGGCTTCGATCCTGCGTTCTCTGGTCGGCGCCTACCAGTACGCGCCGATCGGCCGCGAGGTGCTGCTCAAGCCCACGCTGCCGTCGCTCAAGGGCAAGGGCCTGGCCGGCCAGGGCGTGTCGCACCAGGAAGGCAAGCGCACGCCGGCCGAAGCCCGCAACGATGCCGTCGACGTGCTGGTCGCCGCGCTGGCGCGCACCGCCCAGGCAGCCGAGGCGCCGCAGCAGCAGCAGACCACGATGCCCGAAGGCATGCAGGTTCACATCGAGGCCGACCCGCGCATGAACGCCATCATCGTGCGCGACCTCGCCGAGCGGCTGCCGCGCTACGAGCAGCTGATCGCCGCGCTCGACGTCGAGCCGCAGACGCTGGAGATCGAAGCCACCATCATCGACGTCAACACCGACAAGGCGCGCGAACTCGGCATCAACTGGCGCTGGAACAACGACGGCCGCGAGGCGTCGTTCAGCGGCTCGGTGCCCACCATCGGCCCCGGCGGCATCGCATCGGCGGTGCTCGGCTCGGCCGGCCAGTTCCTGGCGCGCATCCGGGCCCTGCAGACCGAAGGCGTGGCGCGTGTCGTGTCGAGCCCGCAGGTGGTCACGCTGTCCAACGTCGAAGCCGTGTTCGACAACAGCAGCACGTTCTTCGTGCGGGTGGCCGGCCGCGAGCAGGTCGACCTGTTCAACGTCAGCGCCGGCACGCAGCTGCGCGTCACGCCGCATGTCTTCCGCGACCGCGACCAGACGCGCATCAAGCTGCTGGTCAATGTCGAGGACGGCACGCTGTCGAACCGCCAGGTCGACCAGATTCCGGTGGTGGACCGCTCCACCGTCAACACCCAGGCCCTGATCGCCGAAGGCGAGAGCCTGCTGATCGGCGGCATGGTGCGCGAAACCAATGCCAGCGGCGAAGACAAGGTGCCCGGGCTGGGCGACGTGCCGGTGGTGGGCAACCTGTTCAAGACCACGACCAAACAAACAGCGCGCATCGAGCGCATGTTCCTGATCACGCCGCGCATGGCCGGCAGCCGTCCCGCCCCGGCCAGCACCACGCTGCGCAGCGCGCAGTCCAGCGGCTCTGCCGCGCCGGCTCCGACCCCGGCCGCGCCGCAGAACGTGCAGGTCGCCGCACCCGCACCGGCCCCGGTTGCTGCACAGCCGCGACCCGCTGCACCGGCGGTCGCGCCGCCTGCCCGCGCGTCGGTGGTGGTCGACCTCGATGCGATGCCGGCGCGTCCGGGGCCGTTGCCGGCGGCACCGGCGGCGGCCACCGCGGCCGCCGCGCCCGCCACACAAGCTGCCGCGCCGCCCTCGGGCCGCGTCGCGTTGCCCAGCCGCTGAACCGATTCACGCCACACAACAGGAACATCCCATGGATCGCGCCGCACCTTCACTCGACTCGATGCACGCGCTCGAGCTGCGTGTGTTCGAAGGCCCGCAAGGCGGCGCGCGTGCGCCGCTGGCCGCCGGCCAGGCCTGCGTGCTCGCGGCCGAACCCGATGGCGCGGGCGACGGCGCCGACATCGTGTTGCGCGAAGACAAGATGCCGCCGGCGCGCGTGCGGGTGCGCGCCGACCTGCCGCAAGCCTCGGTCGAGGTGCTCAGCGGCCAGGTCGAACTCGGCGACAAGACGCTGGCCGCCGGCGAGCAGGCCGCCTGGTCGATGCACACGCCGTTGAAGATCGGCAGCTCGGTGGTCGCCTACGGCCGCGCCTGCGTCGACGACTGGTCGGGCGACCCCGTGCCCGAAACCACCGCCACGGCCGATGCCCCCGCCGCCGCCGCGGCCAAGGTGCCGCTGCGCCGCCGCGCCGAAGTTTGGTTGGCCGGCATGGGCGCCTGCGTGATGCTGGCGTGTGTCGGTGCCCTGTGGATGGCGCGCGTCGCCGCCGCGCCCGCCGTCGCACCGGCCGAACCGGCCCTGTCGCTGCCCGCTGCACTGCGCGCCGGCGAGTTCGCAATGCTCGAAGCCAACACCGCGGCCGACGGACGCACCACGCTGCGCGGACGCCTGCCCACGCTGGCGCAGCGCGCCCAGCTCGACGCCTGGCTGGCCGGCCGCGGCTTCACGCCCAAGGTCGAGGTCTGGGTCGACGAAGCCATTGCACACGACGTGACCGAAGTCTTCCGCGTCAACGGCGTCTCGGTGCGCACCCAGGTCGCAGGCGCCGGCCGCTTCGCCGCCGAAGCGGTCGAGCCCAATGCCGCCAAGCTGAACCGCGCCGCCGACGTGGTGCGCCGCGACGTGCGCGGCCTGCAGGCGCTGGAGGTGCGCAACACCGCCAAGCCGACGCCGCCGCCGGCACCCCCGGTGTCCGACGACCCCGGCAAGCGCATCGCCTCGCTGGTGCCCGGCGACCCGGGCTACCTGGTCACCGCCGACGGTTCGCGCTATTTCATCGGTGCGCAGCTGCCCACCGGGCATCGCATCACGCAGATCGACAAGAGCCGCGTCACGCTGGAACTGCACGGGCAGTCGTCGACGCTGGACCTGTGAACGGATTCCCTGAACCGATCCCCCCGACCCCGCAACACACCGACTAGGAGCACCCGCAATGAGCAACACCACCAACCCCCTGACCCAACTCGCCTTGGCGCCGATCACGCAGAGCAAGCCCTCGGGCAGCAGCAGCAACAGCAGCGGCAACAGCAGCTTCTTCGAAGCGATGGCCCGCGCCTGGGGCGATGCGCTGGACAAGCAGGCCAACCGCATCACCGAGCAGTCCGACCGCGTCAGCGCGGGCGACGACACGCCGGGCGCGATCACCGAGTTGTCGGCGCAGTCGCTGAAGATGGGCTTCCTGTCCAACAGCGCGCACTCGGCCACCTCGTCGGTGAGCTCGGCGCTGGAAACCATCGCCCGCAAGCAGTAAGCCCGTCGGTCCCAGCACGAGGCCAATGCCATGACGATCGAACTCGCTGCCACCCAGGCCCTGAGCCAGGCCACACCCGCCGCCGCCGGCGGTGTGGCCGGCGGCCCGATGCAGGCCGGCTACGGCGTGTCGCTCACCGACCTGAGCGGCTTTCAGCAATCGATGAACAACGCCGCGATGCGCCTCGAAGCGCGCCCGGCAAGCGGACCGAGCGAAGCCAGCAAGACCTTGATGAAGCCGTTCGAGCACATCAACGGCGAAGCCTTGCGCATCGCCGACGAAGCCAAGGTGGCGCAGACCAAGGGCCACGAGATGACGCCGGGCGACATGATGATGCTCACCATGCGCTGCCAGGAGTTCATGTTCCATTGCCAGCTCACGTCCAACATCGCCAACCGCACGTCGGACGGCCTGCAGCAACTGTTCCGCCAGCAAGCGTAGAAAAAAGGCCTGCCATGACGACCGCCACCCTTGCCCGCCGCGCCGCGCTCGCACCGATGCTGGTGCTGGCGCTGCTCGCCGGCTGCTCGAATCACGAGTTGTACTCGCAGCTCTCGGAGCGCCAGGCCAATGAGATGGTGGCCGTGCTGCGCAGCGCCGGCATCGAGGC
>DATKJN010000013.1:0-4628 GCA_035543655.1 Burkholderiaceae bacterium
CGGATGCGCTCGATCCACCACGCATAACCTTCCTTCGCATGCGCGCGCCAACGGTACAGCGGGTTGCCCCAGCGCTGGCCGGTGGCGCTGAACAGGTCGGGCGGCACACCGGCCACCACCTTGGGGCGCCCATCAGGCCCCAGCTCGAAAAGATCGGGCCGAGCCCAGACCTCGGCGCTGTGCAGCGCGATGAAGATCGGTGCGTCGCCGATGATCTTGACGCCACGCCGATGCGCGTGATTCCTGAGGCGCTGCCACTGGCTGTAGAAACGCCATTGGCAGAACTTCCAGAACTGGATGCGTTCGCCGTGCGCGATGTCGACCTCGCGCAGCGCCGCCGGCTCGCGCCGGGCCAGCGGCGGATCCCAATCGCACCATTCGCGGCCGGCAAAGTGCTCGGCCAGAGCCATGAAGCGGGCATAGTCGAGCAGCCAGTTGGCGTGGCTCTCGCAGAACGCTTCGAAGTCGCTGCGCTCGGCCGCTGATGCCCACAGTGCGAAGCGACGCGCCGCGCGCGCCAGCCGCTCCATCCGGAACGGCGCGACGGCTTCATAGTTCACCGTGCGTTCGTCGAAACCGTTCGCGGGCACGAGATCGGCCGCATCGAGCCAGCCACTCGCGTGCAGGTCGCCGAGGTCGATCAGCAGCACGTTGCCGGCAAAGGCGGAGCTGCTCAGATACGGAGAATCGCCCACCCCGAGCCCGCCCAACGGCAGCATTTGCCACAACGACTGACCGGCACTGACGAGCCAATCGACGAAGTGCGTCGCTGCCGGACCGAAGTCGCCCGAACCGTGCGGGCCCGGCAACGAGCTCGGATGTAGCAACACGCCGCTGGCGCGTGGTAGCCGCATGTCGGTCAGGCGCTCCGCTCGAGCAACACGGTGGCCAACGGGGGCAACGTCACGCCGATCGAGTGCCGCCGGCCGCCGCGCCTGTCAGTGCGCGATCGCCTCATAGAGCGCAACGTAGCGCTTGGCCGCACCCGACCACGAATAATCCTGGGCCATCGCGGTGCGCATCAGGCCGCGCCACAACTCGGGTTGGCGCTTGGCCTGCAACGTGCGCTGCACGGCGGCGGTGAGCGCGGCCGCGCTGGCGGCATCGAAAGCAAAGCCGGTCGCCCGCTCGGCACGCACGGCATCCTCGCTGGCATCGACCACGGTGTCGGCGAGCCCGCCCACGCGCCGCACCAACGGCAGGGTGCCGTAGCGCAGGCCGTACATCTGGGTCAGCCCACAGGGCTCGAAGCGCGACGGCACCATGATGACGTCGGCGCCGCCGATCAGGCGATGCGCCTGCGCCTCGTCGTAGGCGATGCGCACGGCGACCTGTCCGGGGTTTGCGAACGCGGCCGCGGTGAAGGCCGCCTCCAGCACCGGATCGCCGCGGCCCTGCACCGCGAGTTGCGCGCCGCTCTGGAGCAGCGCGGGCAACGTCGACAGCACCAAGTCGAGGCCCTTTTGCGCATTCAGGCGGCTGACCACCGCGAACAGCGGTGCATCGGGGTTCGGCGCCAGTCCGAGCTCGGCTTGCAGTGCCCGCTTGCAGTGCGCCTTGCCCGACAGGTCGCGCGCCGAATAGCGCGCCGCGAGCGCACTGTCGGTGGCCGGGTCCCACACCGCACCGTCAACGCCGTTGAGGATGCCCGAGACGTCAGCGCCACGGCCGCGGATCACGCCGTCGAGGCCGAAACCGAACTCGTGCGTGGCGATCTCGTTGGCATAGGTGGGGCTCACCGTGGTGATGCGGCGCGCGAATTTCAATCCGGCCTTCATGAATGACAGCTGGCCGTGGAATTCGAGACCGTGCGCATGCATCATGCGCGGCGGCAAGCCGAGCTGCGCGAAGTCGCCGTGCGGAAAGAGCCCCTGGTAGGCCAGGTTGTGCACCGTGAAGACCGAGCTGGCCGTGGGCCCCGCATGCGCATCCATCCACGCGCACGCCATCGCGGCGTGCCAGTCGTGAGCGTGCAGCACCCGCGGCGTCCACTCGGGGTCGAGCTCGCCCGCCGCCAGATGGGCGCCAACCCAGCCGAGCAGCGCAAAGCGCTGCAGGTTGTCGGTCCATTCGCTGCCGTCGTCGTCCTGGTACGGGCCACCAGCCCGGCGGTACAAGTAAGGTGCATCGACAACATAGGTCGGCACATGGCTGTATGGCATGCGCCCGAGGCGCAGCGTGATGCGACCGGCGCCGAACAGCGGCCCGAACTCGTACACCGTGGACTGGTGCAACACCGCATCCGCGATGGCCGGCAGGCCCGGAAGCAGCAAGCGCGCATCGGTACCGGCTTCGATCAGCGCCTGGGGCAGCGCGCCCACCACGTCGGCCAGGCCGCCTGTCTTGACCAAGGGAAAGATTTCTGCAGCGACATGCAACACCTTCATGCGATGACTGTCTGTCATGGTTTTTCGAGTTTCTCGAGCATCTCTCGGGTCACCAGCGTGATGCCGTTCTCGGTGCGGTAGAAGCGCGCCGAATCGGCCTCGCCATCCTCGCCGATGACCATGCCGTCCGGGATCTCGCAGCCGCGGTCGACCACCACGCGGTTGAGGCGGGCGCCACGGCCCACCTGCACGCCGGGCAGCAGCACCGCCCAGCTGACGTTCGAATACGAATGCACGCGCACGCTCGAATACAGCACCGAGCGGAACACCGAGCCCGAGACGATGCAGCCGCCCGAAACGAGCGATTCCACGGCCATGCCGCGGCGGTCGTCCTGGTTGTGCACGAATTTGGCCGGGGGCAGCTGCGGCTGATAAGTCCAGATCGGCCAGCGCGTGTCATACAGGTTGAGCAGCGGGTCGGTCGCGGTGAGGTCGATGTTGGCGTCCCAGTAGGCGTCGATCGTGCCGACGTCGCGCCAGTAGGGTTCGTCATTGTGGCGTGTGCCCACGGCGCTGAGATCGAACGGGTGGGCCGCTGCCTGGCCCAGCGTCACCACGTGCGGAATGATGTCGCGACCGAAGTCGTGGCTCGAGTTCGGATTGGCCATGTCGCGCTCGAGTTCCTTGTACAGAAATCGTGCGTTGAAGATGTAGATGCCCATGCTGGCCAGCGCGCGGTCCGGGTTGCCGGGCATCGACGGCGGATCGGCTGGCTTCTCGACGAAGGCGGTGATGCGGTACTTGTCGTCCATCGCCATCACGCCGAATGCCGTGGCCTCCATGCGCGGCACGGAGATGCAGCCGACGGTGCACTCGCGCCCCTTGGAGACGTGGTCGGCCAGCATCAACGCATAGTTCATCTTGTAGATGTGATCGCCTGCGAGCACCACGATGTAGTCGGCCCGGTAGCTGGCCAGGATGTCCTGGTTCTGGTAGACCGCGTCGGCGGTGCCGCGGTACCAACTCTCTTCGTCGACGCGCTGTTGCGCCGGCATCAAGTCGACGAATTCGTTCATCTCGCTCTTCAGGAACGCCCAGCCGCGCTGCAGATGGCGCATCAGGCTGTGGCTCTTGTACTGGGTGATCACACCGATGCGCCGAATGCCCGAATTCAGGCAGTTCGACAGCGCAAAATCGATGATGCGAAACTTGCCGCCGAAGTACACCGCGGGTTTGGCGCGTCGATCGGTGAGGTTCTTCAAACGGCTGCCGCGGCCGCCGGCCAGCACGAGGGCGACCGCACGTTTGGGCAGATCGAGGCTGAGGGCCAGTTCGGTGGGCGTCATGGTTGTCTCCGCGCTGTTGTGTGGTCGTCGGCCACCGGAGCGTACTGCGACGGCGCGCGATCCGTGTCGGCCGTCCAAACCCTGGCCGCGTGGCCATCCCCGGCCCGCGGCGGCGCGAAAATTGCGTCCCCGGGTTATTCTGAGCCTCACCTGCACCGATGACGACCACCCCCAACGCCACCTTCGCAAGCACGACCCAGGGCATCGAAGACCACCTGCTCAACACCGTGGGGGTCGCGCCGGCGCTGGCCAGCCCCAACGACCTGATGCAGTCGGTGGCCCGGGTCGCTCGTGAGCAGCTGTCGCGCCGCTGGGTTGCGACCCAGGCGGTCGACCGCACCGCCAAGGCGCGCCGGGTGTACTACCTGTCGATGGAGTTCCTGATCGGCCGCACGCTGGGCAACGCCATCGCCGCACTGGACTTGCGCGACGGCGTCGCGGCTGGCCTGGCGCTGCATGCCCAGCGGCTGGAGGACGTGGCCGATCAGGAGCCCGATGCCGGCCTCGGCAACGGCGGCCTGGGTCGGCTCGCGGCGTGTTTCCTCGACTCGATGGCCACCCTCGGGCTGCCGTCGTTCGGCTACGGCATCCGCTACGAGTACGGCATGTTCGCCCAGGAGATCGACCACGGCTGCCAGGTGGAATACCCCGACCCGTGGCTCGCCGACGGCACGCCGTGGGAGTTTCCGCGCGCCGGCGTGAGCTATCCCGTGCGCTTTGGCGGCTGGGTCGAACACGTGGGAGGCAAGGCCACCTGGCGCCACGCCGCCGAGGTGGCCGCCAAGGCCCACGACATGGTGGTGCCGGGCCACGACACGCCCAAGGTCAGCACCTTGCGGCTGTGGAAGGCGGTGGCGCCGGCGCACATCGACCTGCACGCCTTCAACACCGGGGACTATGCCCGTGCCGCCGGCGTGAAGAACGAATACGAGAACATCTCGTGGGTGCTGTACCC
>DATKJN010000014.1:0-2570 GCA_035543655.1 Burkholderiaceae bacterium
ACGAAATCCACCGGCACGATGTTGATGCGCCCGCCCTCGAGGCCGATGGCCGGGAACCACGGCGGCAGGATCTGCCGCATGCGCTGGATCAACTTGAAGAAGTAGTACGGGCCGTCGATCTTGTCCATCTCGCCGGTGGCGCTGTCGCCCACCACCAGGGCCGGCCGGTAAACCGTCCACGGCACCTTGCACTCGATGCGCACGATCTTCTCGGACTCGTGCTTGGTCATGAAATACGGATGGTCGAGGTTCTCGGCCTCGTCGAACATGTCCTCACGGAACACGCCTTCATACAGGCCCGCCGCCGCGATCGACGACACATGGTGCAGGTGTCCGGCATCGACCGCCTTCGCGAATTCGCAGACATGGCGCGTGCCTTCGATGTTGACCTGCACCTGGCTGTCTTCGTCGGCACCGAGGTCGTACACGGCGGCCAGGTGATAGACCGCGTCGACCTGACCCTTCAATGCCTTGAGGTCGTCGGCCGACACGCCGAGCTTCTTGGACGTGAGGTCGCCGGTCACCGCATGCGCGCGTTGCGCGTTGGCACCCCAGTAGGCGCGCAGTGCCGGCAGCTTGTCCTCGCTGCCTGGCCGCACGAGAAAGTGCACCGTGGTGCCACGCCGCGCCAACAGGGCTTTGACGAGGCGTTTGCCGATGAAGCCGGTCGCGCCGGTCACGAAGTACTGCATGCGGGGCTCCTCCTGGGATGTCGGTGCGCGGCGGGCGGCCTGGCGGCGGCGCGGACGGCCGGGCTATTCTTGTGCAACTCACCGCGACCGGCCGCACGCGGTAACCCCAAGGGCCGGCGCATGCGACTTCGGAAGGCTTCAGTTAGACGTGCTCGCCTAGCGATGCGGGCTGCGGGGCGCGGCGGTGCTGCCTACACTGGCGGCCGACGCTTCCAAGCGCCTGTCCCATGGCGCTGCGCCCAACCGCATACGGAGTTCACATGGTCAAGAAACTCAAGGCGATGGCCGACAAGAAGGCCGCCAACCCCGCCGGTCTGCTCGACAACGCGCTGGCCCAAACCATCAAGGACTCGGCTCAACAGATCTGGCTCGCC
This sequence comes from Burkholderiaceae bacterium, assembly GCA_035543655.1. GTDB lineage: Bacteria > Pseudomonadota > Gammaproteobacteria > Burkholderiales > Burkholderiaceae_C > JAEUPI01. The sequence goes on from DATKJN010000014.1 coordinate 1,067, forward strand.
GGCATGGGCGCGTTCGCCAAGGCACAGGCCGAAGGCACGCAGGCGTTCGACAAGCTGATCAAGGACGGCATGAACCTGCAGAAGAAGACGCAGGGTGCGGCCGAAGACAAGATCAACGAAGTCACCGGCAAGATGACGGCGATGGCCGGCGAGGTCACGGCCAAGGCCGGTCAGCACTGGGACAAGCTGGAGTCGATTTTCGAGCAGCGCACCGCCAAGGCGATGGGCCGGCTGGGCGTGCCGTCGGCCAAGGACATGGCCGCACTCAGCGCGCGGGTCGAAAAGCTCGCCGCCGAAGTGGCCAAGCTGAGCGGCAAGAAGGCGCCAGCCAAGAAGGCTGCCAACAAGACCACGGCGCGGCCTGCCGCCAAGCGCGCGCCGCGCAAGGCCGCCGCGGCCTGACGGGATGCGCTACGACAGGTAGCGCGTCTCCAGGTGTGCGCGCAGGTGCGCGGGGTTCAAGGCCTCGCCGCTGGCGCGCCGCACGAGCTCGTCGGTGGTCCACAGGCTGGCCTGCGTCCACACGTTGGCACGCAGCCAGTCGAACATCGGCGTGAAGTCGCCGCGCGCGATGCGTGCATCGAGGTCGGGCGTCGCGCGGCGCATCGCGGCGAACCACTGCGCCGCGTACATGGCACCGAGCGAATAACACGGGAAGTAGCCGAACATGCCGCTCGGCCAGTGCACGTCCTGCAGCGGGCCGTCCTTGAAGTTGCCGCGCGTGTCGAGCTGCAGCAGCTCGGCCACCTTGGCGTCCCAGAGCGCGGGGATGTCGTCGGCCTCGATCTCGCCCTCGATCAGTGGGCGTTCGATCTCGTAGCGCAGGATGATGTGGGCGGCATAGGTCACCTCGTCGGCCTCGACGCGGATCAGACCCGGATTCACGCGCGTGATCAGCCGATGCAGGTTCTGCGGCTCGAACGCCGGCTGAGTGCCGAACGCCTGCGCGACCAGCGGCGCCAGTTGCGCCACGAAGCCCGGGTGGCCGCCCAGCTGCATCTCGAAGCTCAATGACTGGCTCTCGTGGATCGCCATCGAGCGCGATTCCGACACCGGCTGACCCAGCAGCTCGCGCGGTCGGTTCTGCTCGTAGCGGCCATGGCCGGTTTCGTGGATGGTGCCCATCAGCGAGCCGAGGAACTCGTCCTCGCGAAAACGCGTGGTCATGCGCACGTCTTCCGGCACACCGCCGCAAAACGGATGGGTGCTCACGTCCAGCCGGCCGGCGGCGAAATCGAAGCCGAGCAGGCGGATCACGCGTTCGCACAACGCGCGCTGCGCGGACAGCGCAAACGGCCCCTGCGGCTGCAGCAGCGTCAAGCGCGACTGTCGCTCGGTCACCTGGCGGATCAAGCCGGGCAGCCAGCTGCGCAAATCACCGAACACGGCATCGACCTGCAGCGAGGTCATGCCGGGTTCGAAGCGGTCCATCAGCGCGTCGTAGCGCGACATGCCGAGTTGCTGCGACAACAACTCGGCCTCTTCACGCGCATTGGCCAGCACC
>DATKJN010000015.1:0-4635 GCA_035543655.1 Burkholderiaceae bacterium
GTCGTCCTTGGCCGCGCCCTTCACCTGTTCGGCGATCTCGAGCAGGCGCTCGGTCGAGTCGGCGCGGCGGTTCAGCACCACGTCTTCCACGCGCTCGCGCAACTCGGCATCGAGATCGTCGTAGACGCCCACCATGCCGGCGTTGACGATGCCCATGTCCATGCCGGCCCTGATGGCGTGATACAGGAACACGGTGTGGATCGCCTCGCGCACCGGCTCGTTGCCGCGGAAGCTGAAGCTCACGTTGCTGACCCCGCCCGACACCTTGGCGCCGGGCAGGTTCTGCTTGATCCAGCGCGTGGCGTCGATGAAGTCGACCGCGTAGTTGGCGTGCTCCTCGATGCCGGTGGCGATCGCGAAGATGTTGGGGTCGAAGATGATGTCCTCGGGCGGGAAACCCACCTCGTCCACCAGCACGCGGTAGGCACGCGCGCAGATCTCGGTCTTGCGCGCCAGCGTGTCAGCCTGGCCTTGTTCGTCGAACGCCATCACCACGGTGGCGGCGCCATAGCGGCGGATCAACGTGGCCTGGCGTTTGAACTCGGCCTCGCCTTCCTTCATCGAGATCGAATTGACAATGCCCTTGCCCTGGATGCACTTCAGGCCCGCCTCGATCACGCTCCACTTCGACGAGTCGATCATGATCGGCACGCGCGCGATCTCGGGCTCGCTGGCGATCAGGTTCAGGAAGCGCACCATCGCGGCCTTGCTGTCGAGCATGGCCTCGTCCATGTTGATGTCGATGATCTGCGCGCCGTTCTCGACCTGCTGGCGGGCCACGCTCAGGGCGTCTTCGAAGCGGCCCTCGAGGACCATGCGGGCGAAGGCCTTGGATCCGGTCACGTTGGTGCGTTCGCCGATGTTGACGAACAGCGAGCCGGCTTCGAGCCGCAGCGGCTCCAGGCCGGACAACAACAGCGGCGCGATCGGGGTCTTGTCGGCGGGTTCGGTCATGGGCGGCTCGCGGGCAATCAGCCTGTCTCGAACCACCGGGCTCACCCGTGCGCCTCGAAAAGGCCTGGGTGAGCGCCGTTGCGTCCAGGCGCTGTCGGCGCCTGTGGCTCGAGCCTGGCAGCACCCTAGATGCCGTCGCAACGCTCCTCGAGCCGCGCAGGGATTCTACAAAGATGGGCGACACTTCGACCCCCGATACCGGTCATAAGCCCCGTTGACTCCCCTGGCTTTGCGCCCAGAAGACACCATGACGTTGCGCCTCGTTGTTGCCCTGCTGCTTGCTGCATTGGCCGCTGGCTGTGCGGTCGGCCCCGCCAAAGTTCCGGGCACCGAGCCACCGGCGACCGCACCGGCCCAGCCATCGCGCCCGGGACAGCCGCCGCCCAACGTGCTGGCCGCCGAGGTCACGTGGATGAAACAACTGTTCGACGGCACGCCAGTGGCGATCGCATCGGAGCCCGATGGCTCGATGCGGGTCGATGTGCCGATGACTTTCTCGTTCGACGACAAGTCCAACGCGCCCAAGCCGCCGTTGCGCGCGGTGATGGACAAAGTCGCGGTGTCGATGGCGCGCCAAGCCAGCACCAAGCTGCAGTTGGCGGCGCCCGGCCCGGTGGGCCGCGGCGCCGCGATGCGCAGCTACCTGCAGGGCCGCGGCGTGATCGGTCTGCGCGTGGTGGTGTTGGCGCCGACGCAGGGTGACGCAGTCACGTTGCGCGTAATGCCCGGGCCCGTGGCGATCGACAAGCTCGAAGACAAGAATCTTCCGCCACCGACCAACGCATTCCCTGGCAATCGCGGCGCAGTGGCCAAGCCGGCGCCGTGATCGCCGCGATCAAGCGGCCGCGAGCAACGGCGTGAACAGCGGGTCGTGGCGGCTGCGCGGGCGGTAGTTGCCCAGCCGGCGCGCGATCTCGCTGATGTGCTGCGGCGTGGTGCCACAGCAGCCGCCGGCGATGTTGAGAAAGCCGGCGCGCGCGAACTCCTCAAGCAGCGAGCCCGTGACCTCGGGCGTCTCGTCGAAGCCGGTTTCGCTCATCGGATTGGGCAGGCCAGCGTTCGGATAGCAGCTGATCCAGGTGTCGCCGGCCACCTTGGCCAGCTCTTCGATATACGGCCGCATCAGCGCGGCACCGAGCGCGCAGTTCAGGCCCACCGCGATCGGCCGCGCGTGGCGCACCGAATGCCAGAACGCCTGCACGGTCTGCCCCGACAGGATGCGACCCGACGCATCGGTGACGGTGCCGGAGATGATCACGGGCAAGCGCTCGCCCGTCTGCTCCATCAACTCGTCGAGCGCGAAGATCGCGGCCTTGGCGTTCAGCGTGTCGAAGATCGTCTCGACCAGGAACAGGTCGGCGCCACCTTCGAGCAGCCCCGCGGCCTGCTCGTGGTACGCGGCCCGCAGTGATTCGAAGTCGGTGTTGCGCGCTCCCGGGTCGTTGACGTCGGGGCTGATGCTGGCGGTGCGCGGCGTGGGGCCCAGTGCGCCGGCCACGAAACGCGGGCGATCGGGCGTCGACGCGGCGTCGGCGGCCTGGCGTGCGATGCGCGCCGCTGCCACGTTGATTTCGCGCGCGTGTTCAGCCAGGCCATAGTCCTCTTGCGCGATGCGCGTGGCGCCGAACGTGTTGGTCTCGATCAGGTCGGCGCCTGCAGCCAGGTACTCGGCGTGGATCTCACGCACCACGTCGGGCTGGGTCAGGTTCAACACGTCGCCGTTGCCGCGCAGGTCGATGCGGTGATCGGCGAAGCGCGTGCCCCGGTAGTCGCCTTCGGTCAGCTTGCGCGTCTGCAGCATCGTGCCCATGGCGCCATCGATGATGACGATGCGCTGTTGCAGAATCTCAGGCAGCCGTGCCGCGCGGGTGTAGGTCGAGCGTGTCATGCGGCGCATTGTAGGAACGCTTGGGGCGCCTGGACACGATGAAAGAGATGACACCCCTGGAGTCCTGGGCCCAATTGCAGGCCTGCCCGGACACGCTGTTCGTCGACGTCCGCATGGAGATCGAACACTTGTACGTCGGCCATCCGCCCGGGGTGGTGCACGTGGCGTGGTACGAGTACCCGACGATGACGACGGATCGCGATGAGTTCGTGCGCCGCGTGCGCCGCGAGGCGGGCGATCGGCTCGACCGCCCCGTCCTGCTCATCTGCCGCTCCGGCAAACGCACGGTCGATGCCGCGTTGACGCTGGAAGCCGCGGGCTTCACCGACGTGGCGCACGTGCGCCACGGTTTCGAGGGTGAACTCGATGAGCACTTTCGCCGCGGCCGGCTCAACGGCTGGCGCTTCGACGGCCTGCCGTGGGAGCAGATGTAGGCGCGTGGGAAACGCCGGCGTTATTGCAGAGCGCTCGGGATGTTTCCGGCGAACAGCGAGTGGCTGAACTCGATGTCGTGCGTGTCGTCCTCGCCGTTCATCGCCCACACGGTGAGCATCTGTGCCGGCATCGGGCGCGCGTACAGGTAGCCCTGCAGCTCGTCGCAGCGCAGGCCGAGCAGCACGTCGCGCTGGCGCTCGGTCTCCACGCCCTCGGCCACCACCTTCAGGCCCAGCGCGTGCGCCAGCTTGATGACGGCATCGACCACGGCCAGCGCGTCGGAGCTGTGCTCGATGTCGGCGACGAAACCGCGGTCGATCTTGAGCTGGCGCGCCGGCAGCTTGCGCAGATAGGCCAGGCTCGAATAGCCGGTGCCGAAGTCGTCGATCGCTAGCGACGCGCCGACGCGGGCCAGATGGCCGAACGAACGCATCGTGGCCTGGGTGTCTTCCATCGCCACCGACTCGGTGATCTCGAACGTCAGCAGCGCGGGGTCGACGCGGTGCGCGTCGAGCGCACGCCGAATCCGTGGCACCAGGTCGTCCTGGCGCAACTGGTGCATCGACAGGTTGACCGCCACGCGCATGCGCAGACCCATGTCGAGCCACTGGCGGATCTGCCGGCACGCCTCTTCGATCACCCAGTTGCCGATGTGGCCGATCAGACCGAAGCGCTCGGCCACCGGGATGAACACCTCGGGGCTCATCAGCCCGCGCACCGGATGGTCCCAGCGGATCAGCGCTTCGACACCGGTCACCTGGCCCGACGCACCGTGAATCTTCGGTTGGTAGTACAGCTTGAGCTGGTGGCGCTCCAGCGCCAGGCGAAGCTCGGTCTGCATCTCGACCTGCTCGCGCACGTCGAGGTCCATGCGCGCCTCGAAGAACGCATAGGTCGAGCCGCCGGTGCGCTTGGCGGCATACATCGCGGCGTCGGCGTTGGCGATCAGCTTGGCGGTCGAGCCGTGTTCTGGGAACAGCGCGATGCCGATCGAACACGACAGCTTGACCTCGCCGCGATTCGGCAACTTGTACGGCCGGGCCAGCACCTGCAGCGCCTGCTGCGCCACCGCGCTCGCGCCTTCGGTACCGCCGGGCTGCGGCACCAGCAGCAGGAACTCGTCGCCGCCGACGCGTGCCGCGGTGCCCGACTGGCCAGCCAGCTCGAGCAGGCGCGAGCCGACCTCACGCAGCACCACGTCGCCTGCGGCGTGGCCGAACGAGTCGTTGATCGGCTTGAAGCCGTCGAGGTCGATGAAGAGCACGGCCATCGCACTCGGTGTACGGCCCACGCGCTGCAGTGTCTGGTGCAGCCGCTCTTCGAACAGCAGCCGGTTCGGCAGCGCCGTCAGTGGGTCG
>DATKJN010000016.1:0-2306 GCA_035543655.1 Burkholderiaceae bacterium
CCTCGTACACGTTCACGCCCACGCCGCCGTACTGGGCGTATCAGGCGCTGAACAAGGCCTTGATCAACCCAATGGGCAACACCGAGCTCGCATACGAGCCACGCATGAGCGCCGATGGCTCGCGCGTGCTCAACGAGTTCACCGGCCAGCTTTATTGGAATTCGTTCGCCCTGCTTGGCCAGGTGCCCGACCCGTCCAGTACCGACGTCCACTTCCTGATGACCCTGACACCCGACGCCAGCAGGATCCTGGTGCTGCGCCAGACCTACACCACGTCATCGAAGCAAGTGCTCGACAGCCAGGCGATCGACGTCTACAACACCAGCCAGTTCTCCGGCGGCTTCTTCGCGAAGATCGGCAGCCTGCCGATCACCACCGACGCCTCGATCTGCAACCAGAATTTCGACGACTGCCACTACGGCAACCAATACCTGCTGCCCTCGGTGGACAGCAAGACGCTGTTCTGGATCGGCAACCAGAACATGCAGGTGTTCAGCATTCCTTAGCGAGCTTCCGCACGCACGCTCACCCGGCGCCACGCCGGGTGGGGTCGATCAATTCGGCAGCGGCCAGATGCCGAGGAAGCGCCCGGTTGTCTGGTAGTGCGGGTCCTTGTTGTAGGCCGGCTGGCCGTCGCGCGTGGTTTCGTGGCCCGGCTTGAGCAGGCCCACGTCGATGCGGATGTAGGAGCCCTTGAACGTCTTGGCGATCTCGCGGTCGCGGCCGTCGCCGTGGATGCCGCCGTTGTTGCCGTGCACGTAGATCACCTTTTCGACTTGTTGGCCGTTGGTGGTCTTGCCCCAGCGCGCCACCGCATCCTGTGAGCCGTAGAGCGAGTCGTGCAGTTCGAGCCGGTCGGCGCGCAGCTTGCGGCCGGAGCCGTCGTCGTTGTGCATCATGGCCTGGATCACGTTGCCGCCGCGCGAATGCACCGACACCGTCTCCTTCTCGATCTTGGCCTTCGAGAGGCCGGCCGCGGCGAGCGCGAGGTCGGTGGTCTCGGCCTGGCTCTTCACGTTGCCCCACTCGGCCTTGTATGCGAGGTTGTGCTTCGGGCCATCGGGCGTGGGTCGCGCACTCTGGCACTCCGGCAGCACGAACACGGTCTGCGGGTCGCGCGCGAGCGTGGCGCGGATGCGCGAGTTCTGTCCGGCCTTGGAGCCTTCGGGGTCGCCGATGGTGGCGTTGTCGCCGTGGTAGTGGGTGTGCACGCGCACCGGCAGCTTGGGGTCGAGCGCAGCCGAGGTCATGGTCGCGACCGGCTCGTTGCCGTTGGCCGCGTTCATCGTCACCTTGATGTTCACCTGCTTGCCGTCGAGCAGGTCGCGGTACGAGTTCTGCAGGTTCTCGATCGTGTGGCCCAGGCGCTGCTGCTGCTTGTCGGGGCTGTTCTTCAGCGCGTCGATGTCGGCCTTTGACGTGGTGGCCACGTCGTAGGTGCGGGTGGCGGCGTCGGGCACCGGCTGGTGCGTCGCGGCCTTGACCTGGCTGCCGCCGTGCGCGCCGCCTTGCTTCACGTAGGCCTGCTGTTGCGCCAGCGGGTGCATGTCGTGCGAGGCGGTGAACAACGCCAGCGCATCGCCGCCGCCGCGGTGTGCGTCGGCGTCGGCGCGCGCCAGCAGCGTGTCGGCGTGCGGCGCCGTGTCGGTGTGGCTGGCGGCGTCGGGCAGCGTGGGTGCACCGGCACCGGTGCTCACGAGAGGCAGTGTGGTCATGGCAGTCTCCGGCTCAAGCCGCCCACGGGCGGACGGACCTGTGGCGTTGTGTGCGCGACTCAGTCGCGCCGGTTCACGGCATTTTTTTGCGCGTGCGTGTCCGCCTGCGGCGCTCGATTGCGTGCGACGCGGCCAACGCATGCGGGTGTGCGCGATCAAGCGCCGTGTGCGGATCCCGCGTTCGCGTGTGGGCCTCTGCGTGTGCTGGCGCGGGTTTTGCATTGCTCTCGCCGTTGCCGTTTTCGTGCCCTGTGTTGGCGCAAGAAAGAAAAGGAGCAACCCATGCGCTCCATCGAATTCCATACCTATCTGTTGCCCAGCACCGCGGGTGATGGCACCTATCAGCCGTCGCGCCGCAAGCTGACACATTGGCAGGCGCTGGCCTGGCCCGGCGCCACGCGGGTCGACGACTCGCGTGAGGTGCGGCAGTGCCCCGAGTCGCCCGAGGAGCGCGTGGAGCTCGGCTTCCACGCGCCGGTGGCCGCCAACAGCCACTGAGGCTCGGCACCGGCATCGCTGCCACGGCGACGGTTGCCGCTCAATTTGCAGTGCGCGTTGCAGGGTGCACGCGGCCTCGCGCGGCTTGCTGCA
>DATKJN010000017.1:0-4496 GCA_035543655.1 Burkholderiaceae bacterium
CCGAGACCGCGGTCGACGCGGGCTTCGCCGATCAAAGTCACTTGACCCGGCGGTTCAAGTCCGGCTTCGGAGTCACACCAGGTGCCTGGCTCCGCCAAACACAGCCCCGCGTGGGCGCCTAGCGAGCGGTCGCAACACGCCTGCGGCGCCGCCACGGAAACGGCCGTTTGCAGATTCGTTGCGCCGTCGCGACTGGCGTGCAACTTGCAACCCCGACGTTTCCTTTTGACCGCCCAGGCGGCCCGCCTTGCTGCACTTCAGGGGTCCACCATGCGCTCGATCGAATTCTTCACCTACCTGTTGCCGAGCGAGCAGTCCGGCGGCAAGCCACAACCCTCGCGCTTCAAACTCACGCGCTGGCAAGCAGTTGCGTGGCCCGGCGCCCGCTGCGTGGAGGAGTCGCGCGAGCTGCGCATGTGCCCGGAGTCACCCGCGGAACGGCAATTGCTTGGTATTCCGGGACTGGACGAAAGCGAGCGTGCTGCACCGCCTCGCGGGTAACTTTTACCGTCAGAAAAGGATTCAACGGCAAGGTTTGCCAGATCGATTTCCCCTTCGCGCCGCGTCCCTCCCTGCGACGCGAATCTCGCCGCCCCACCCGGGGCGGCTTCTTTTTTCCGCTCGAGAAAAAGGGAAACGGCCCGATCGGTCCGGGCCGTTTGGGGCAGACAGGCTGAGGTCAGCCGCCGCGCGCGTGCTTCATGTCGGCTTCGGCGCGGGCCTTGGCGGCCTTGGCGTCCTTGACGCACACGTCCTTCTGATCACCCGACAGGTCGTCGCACTTCTCCTTGGCGACGTTGTATGCGGCGTCCGCCTTGGCCTCGGCGAGCTTGCCGCGATGGCGCTCGCTGCCGTCTTGCTTGAAATCGAGCTCGGCCCGGGCGACCTTTTCCTTGCCCTTGGCCTGCTCGACGCAGATGTCCTTGGCGTTGCCGTTCAGGCCGTCGCAGGCCTTGCGGTCGGCCTTGGCTTCTGCTTCGATGCGCGCCTTCTCGGCCGAGGCTTCTTCCTTGGTCATGTTGGCCGCGTGCGCGGCGGTCAGCGCGATGCTGCATCCCAACAACGCCAACCAACGGGCGGGTTTGAACGAGTTCATTGATCGATCCTTTCCATGCTGTCCTGGCGGTATTGCCTTTTGGCATGGCTTCCAGCCGTGCCTCGCGCCATGCTCGCGGCAAGCGCTCGACGAAGGCAGCAGACGACGGCGAATCACCCTGTAGTTTTTGTCCTACGGGTGCGCCGTGAGCGGCCGCGCTACAGCAGCTCTTCGGCGATGAACATCGACATCACGCCCAGGCGCAGGCGCTTGACCCAACTCACGTTGGGTTCGTCGCGGTAGACCGCCGCGCTGTCGCCGTCGGGCGCCAGCCACTCGACCCGTCCGCCGCGCTGGGCCAGGCGCAAGCGGTAGTGGTTGTTGAACCAGTGCTCGTTCATCAACGCCATCGCCTCTTCGGCCAGCTCGGCGCTGTCGATCACCAGCCCCAGTTCGGTGTTGCTGCGCGCCGAGCGGCCATCCATGTTCATCGAGCCGATCAGCAACCAGCGGCGGTCGACCATGGCCACCTTGGCGTGCAACGCACCCTGCGAAGAGCGCAGGTCGCCGACCATGTCGAACTTGCGGTTCGTCACCGGGCTCACCTCCGACACCGCGACACCCATCTGCAGCATTGCCGCCCGATAGCGCACATAAGCCCAGTAGGCGAGCGGTTCGTCGGTGGCGGCCAACGAGTTGGTCATCACCGAGACCTGGATGCCGTGGTCGATGGCACCCTGCATCAGCTTCAGTCCCCGTTCGCCGGGAATGAAGTACGGCGACACGATCATCACCTCGCGTTCGGCCGAACGCAGCATCAGCAGCGTGCTCTCCAGCGCGGTGCCGCTCCGTGTGGCGGCGGCGCCGGCAGCCTTGGCCGGATCGTCGGCGCTCACCTGCACCGGCGCGAACTGCAATGCGCGCGGCTCGACCAGCACCTGTTGGATCGCCTGCGCACTCGGTTCGGCCACCGAAGCGCCGGCCGCCCAGTCGGAGAACACCGCCCGCGCCTCGTCGCGCGATGCCAGCGCGGGCACCAGCGTATCGATCGGAAAGCTGAGCTCGCTGTTCCAGTAGCGATCGAACACCTCGGACAAGCCGCGCACCACCGGCCCCACCGACAGCACGTCCATGTCGATGAAGTTGGCTTGCGTGCTGCGCATGAAGTATTCGTTGGCGATGTTGCGGCCACCGGTCACCGCCACCGAGTTGTCGGCGACGAACAGCTTGTTGTGCATGCGGCGGTTGACGCGATCGAATTGATGCAACGACAACAGCAGCCGCGTCTCGAACGCGCTGCCGCGCACCGGCAGCGGATTGAAATAGCGCACCTCGACGTTGGCGTGCATGGCCAAGGCCATCAACACCACGTCCTGCTCCGACGCGTGCAGGTCGTCGATCAACAAGCGCACGCGCACGCCGCGCTGCGCCGCGTCGCGCAGCTCGCGCAGGAATTGCCGGCCGGTGTCGTCCGACGCGATCAGGTAGTACTGCACGTCGAGCGACTTCTGCGCGCGCCGAGCCAGCGCCACGCGCGCGGCCATCGCCTCGGGGCCGTTGGGCAGCAGGCGCAGCCCGGACAGGTGGCGCTTGTCGTCTGGCGTGGCCAGCGCCGCCTCGCGCGCCAGCGGCGTCGCGGTCACGTCGGTCAGCGCCTGCGACGGCTCGCGCTGCACGCCGTCGGGCAGCGCCGCGCAGGCGGTCAGCAACCACAGCATCAGCCACGCGGCGGCGCGGGCCAATCGGCTCGGCACGTCGTTGAGGCTTGTGATGCGGTTCATGACACGGCATTACGCCGCCGTGCCGTTGCGCTGCGGTTACCGCAGCAGGCATCGCGATTACGCCTGAAACTGCACCGCGCGGCGGTGCCACCGATCGGGCCCTTGTGATGGCCCGTTCAGGTCACGACTTCAACCGTGGCATCGAAGAAGTAGCCCGCGCCGCGTTCGGTCTTGATGAACTGCGGCTGCGTTGGATCGGGCTCGATCTTGCGCCGCAGGCGCAGGATCTGCACGTCGATCGAACGGTCGTACACCTCGGCGTTGTGCAGGCGCGAAAGGTCGAGCAGCTGGTCACGCGAAAGAACTCGCTGCGGCGCCGACACGAAAGCGGCCAGCAGGCTGAACTCGCCGTTGGTCAATTCGACCGTGCGTCCTTGTGCGGACTTCAAGCGGCGCAGGCCGATGTTGAGCTCCCAGCCCCCGAAGCGGTAGGCGCGCACGCGCGAGATCGCATCGGCCACCGTGGCCTGGGCGCGCGCGCGGCGCAGCAGCGCCCGGATGCGCGCCAGCAACTCACGCGGACTGAACGGCTTGGTGAGGTAGTCGTCGGCCCCCAACTCCAGGCCCATCACGCGGTCGGCCTCGTCGACACGGCCGGTGAGCATCAGGATCGGCACCGCCGAGGTCTCGCGCAGGCGGCGCGCGATCTGCATGCCGTCTTCGCCCTGCAGGCGCAGATCGAGCACCACCAGGTCGATGGTTTCGCTGCCCATCACCGCCATGAACTCGGCCCCGGTGGCGACCGCGGTCACGCGCAGTTCGTTCTCCACCAGGTAGTCGCGCACCAGGCTGCGCACCGACGGGTCGTCGTCGAGCGCCAGCACGTGCGGCGCCAGAGGGCTGGAGACCTGCTTGGAAGGCTCGTTCATGAGGGCGCTGGGGCGTTGAGCGCCGGCCGCCAACGGCCGGAGCGCGCCATTATCCCGCGCCCGCGGCTCCAGCAGAGCGGCCTGCATCAGGCCTGCCAGAAGAACTTGCTGGATTCGCGGCGCGCTTCGGCTCGCGTGAGCCCGATGTCGCGCAGCAAGTGGTCGTCGAGTTCGTCCAGGGTCTGCCGTGAGCGCGACGCGTCGAGCCAGTGCATCAGCAGGTTGGACACCCCATCGAGCCAGCGGGTCGCCGGTTGAGCGGCAGTGTGCGCGGGCCACTGTGCAGGCAGGGTGTCGGCGAAGGCGGCGGTGTTCATGGCGCGAGGCTCCGGGGGCTTGGTTTTGTCGTGTTGCCATTGCAGCCGCCGCGTGTTGCGGCGCGGTTGCGTGTCACCTCGGCCCGGTTGCGATTGAAACTCGGCACGCCCAGGTCCACCGCGCCGTGGCGGCGCCTCGCGCCCCGAGAGGTCGCATGAATCGCTGGTCGTCTTCGAGCACGTTGGGTATCCACGCGCCAACCGCGGCGCCGGGTGCCATGTTCGGCATCCGCCGTTGCGCTCGGGTTGCATGCGCAGGCGCAGGGCGTTGCAGATGCAACCTCGCCGCGCCGTGTGCGCGGCGTGTCAGGCGTGCAGTGCGTCGGCCAGGCTGCGCGCGATGTCGCGTGCGACCAGCGGCTTGGCCAGCACGTCGAGCACGCCGGCATCGCGCGCGCGGTGCGTCAGCGCCGCGGTGACGTAGCCGCTCATCAGCACGATCGGGATGTCGCCGCGGATCTGGCGAATCGCGCGCGCCAGTTCCGAACCGGTC
>DATKJN010000018.1:0-9740 GCA_035543655.1 Burkholderiaceae bacterium
TGCGGCTCTGCCGATCGAGCGTCAGATACCCCAAACCAACGTCGCACAGATACTTCAGCCGCGTGCGGATCTCGCCGAGCAGCAGCTTCAGCGCCTCGTCGAGTGCGCTCGATTCCGGCGCCAGCGCGTCGAAGTAGCGCCGCACGCGGTCGATCGGCAACAGCATCAAATCGTGCAAGGTGAGGCCAGGCATCGCCTCAAGCTGCTCACGCGTCCAGGCCACGCTCGCGGGCAGGAACCGGCGCACCGGATCGAGCACTGCATCGGCGCCCGCCTTCGACCCGATCCGCCACAGCAGCGCATCGAGCTTCAGCCGCGCGCCATTGCACACGGTGCACGGCGTGTAGCTGCGGTACTTCGACAGCAGCACGCGGATGTGCATCTTGTACGCCTTGCTCTCCAGGTAGCCGAAGAAGCGGCGCACGCCGTACCACTGCTGGTTCCACTTGCCCTTCCACAGCGGCGAGCCTTCGATCACCCAGTGGCGCTGCGCCTCGGTGAGCTGGCTCCACGCGGTGTCGCGCGGGATGCCCTCGGCGCCCGCGTGTTTCATCAGGTCGTCCTGGCACTCCTTCCAGGCCGGTGTCTGCAACGTCTTGATCGCGCCGCTGCGCAGCGTCTTGCGGTGATCGGGGATCACGAGGCCCCAATCGACGCCGATCACGCGGCCGAAACCGCGGCAGGTGTCGCAGGCGCCATAGGCCGAGTTGAATGAGAACAGCGCCGGCTGCGGGTCGGCGTAGCGGATGTCGCTCTCCGGGCAGTGCAACCCCGTGCTGTAGCGCCACAGTTCAGGCGACGTCTCGTCGCGCAGCACGTAGACGTTGAGTCGGCCGCTGCCGCGCTTGAGCGCGAGTTCGATCGCCTCCATCACGCGCACGCGTTCCGCACCGACGACGCGCAGCCGGTCGGCCACCACATCCAATACCTTCTTGTGCTCCACCACCCGCTCGGCCTGCACCCGCGTGAAGCCACTGGCGGAGAGCCACTGCTCGACTTCGGCCGGCGTCACGTTCTCGGGCAATTCGACCGGAAACGTGATGGCCAGGCGCGGGTCGCCGGCCTGCGTGGCGCGCTCCACCAGATCGGCGTGGATCGAGTCCGGCGTGTCGTGCCGCACCGACAGCGCAGTCTGCCGGTCGAACAATTGCCCGGCGCGTGCGAACAGCAGCTTCAGGTGATCGTTCAGCTCAGTCATCGTGCCGACAGTCGAGCGCGACGTGCGCACCGGATTGGTCTGGTCGATGGCGATCGCCGGCGGCACGCCATCGACCCGATCGACCGCCGGGCGGTCCATGCGATCGAGAAACTGGCGCGCATAGGCGCTGAAAGTCTCGACGTAGCGGCGCTGGCCTTCCGCATACAGCGTGTCGAACACCAGGCTGGACTTGCCTGAACCCGACGGGCCTGTGACCACCGTCATCTCGCCGGTTCGCACGTCGAGATCGAGGTTCTTCAGGTTGTGCTGTCGTGCGCCGCGGATGCGGATGACACCGGTCATCGGGAGGCCTGTTGGCAAGAAGGCCGAACATTCTAAGGAAGCCGAGGGAGCACTTCGCCTGTGCCGCGCTTGGCATTGCTGGCGGCATGGCAGCGCTTGTCAGCAGTGGCCGCGCGCGGTGGTTGTAACGCGCCGCGAATTTGTCACACGGTGTTCGCGCGCAAGGTAACTGCACGGTCCGAGTGCGTGCTTCGCACGGCGATGCATCGCCGCACGCGCACGGCACATGACAAGATCATGCGCATCACAACCCTGTCCCTTCGTTACCCCGATATGTCCGAGCAGCAAGGCAAAAAGCCGTTCAAGCCTTCTGGCTTGATCGAGTTTGAGTTCACCGACGTCGAAGCGGCGCGGCGCGAAGCCGACAAGCCGTCTGCGGTGGCCGCCTTAGAAAAACTGCTGCCGGGCTATTGGGAAGAACAGCGGCGTCCTCTCACGCCGGCCGATCGTGCACTCACCGGCAAAGGCATCGACTGGATGCTGGCGCTGCCCTCCAATGCGCGGCCCAAGGCGCTGTGCGCGCAGTTCCCGCGCATCGCCAACCACTTGGCCGACATCTGGAGCAACCCGCGCGACACGCAACTGGTGTTGATGCGCCTGCTCGCCGACGAGCGCGGCAACCGCAAGGGCTTCTCGCTGCAGATCGAGCAGGAGATCGGGCGCCTCGCGGCCTACGTGCAGTCGTTGCTCGAATCGGCGCCCACTGAGCCGGCCGGGCTGTAGCCGCGCTGCGGCCACTGGCCGCTCATCTCCGCGTTATCCCCTAGCTTGGCGACGAATCCGGCGCACGGATGCGTGCGTATCGGAGCGGCGTATACCCGTGCTTGCAGCGCGGGTCGCCATCGCCTGTCGTGCAGTAAGAAGGCGAGCCCTCGATCGACGTAGCACCGCCTTCATCGGGCATATAGGAGAGCGCATGAAAAGCTGGATTGGCTGTCTCACCCTCATGGCCGTCGCTTGCGGCGCCTCGGCCCAGACCCCCGTCAACCCGGCCGCCGGCAAGGCGCGCGCCGAAGCGGTTTGCTCGGCGTGCCACGGCCTCAACGGCGTGAGCGTCACCGACGCGATTCCCAACCTGGCCGGCCAGAAGTCAGCCTACCTGGCGAGCCAGTTGCGGCAGTTGAAGGACGGCACGCGCAAGAACGCCGTCATGGGAGCGATCGCCGCGCAACTGAGCCCCGACGACATCGCCAATGTCGCCGCGTACTTCGCGTCGCTGCCAGGCGCAGCGGCCGCCTCGGCAAAGTCCGACTTTCTGCCGCAGCTGGCCAAGACCGGCGTGACCTTCCCCGAGAACTATCGCCAGACCTTCACGATGTACCAGACGGTCAATCGGCCCGACATCAACCAGGTGCGCTACCTGTATGCCAACCCGGTTGCGCTGCGCGCCGCGCGCGAAGGCAAGCCGCTGCCCGACGGTTCGGTGCTGGTTCTGGAGCAGTTCGCTGCCAAGTTGGGCGCGGATCGCAAGCCGATCACGGGCGCCAACGGCTTCTACGAACCGGATCGTTTCGTGGCCTATGCGGTGATGGCACGCAACACCGGCTGGGGCAAAGACATCCCGGAGATGCTGCGCAACGAAGACTGGAACTACGCCGTCTTCAATCCCGACAACAAGATGCGCCCGGGCGTGAATCAGGCCGAATGCCTGGCCTGCCACAAGCCGCTCGACCAGAAGAGCTTCACCTTCTCGATCGATCCGCTGACCACGGTCGCGAAGCGTTGACGAAGCGACCCACCCCCGAAGCGGCCTAGCGGCCGCTTCCCCGACACCTGCAGACCGGCAAAGCCGGATCTGCGGTGTCAGCACGAGCACTCGCAACTGGAGTTGCGCGGGAGGGCCGACACCATCAGGTTGAAGCGCTGTGACTCGGCAACCGAATCGTCACTTCGGTGCCACGGCCCAGCTCGCTGCGCACCGAGACCTCGCCGCGGTGCAGCTCGACGATGCGCTTGACGATCGCCAGGCCCAGGCCCTTGCCGTCCGCATCGCCACGTGCGGCCGAGCCGGTGTAGAGGCGATCGAACAGGTGCTCGAGGTCGCCGGCGGCGATGCCGCGGCCGGTGTCGGTCACGGTGATGCGCAGTCCCTCGTCCCCGCTGTCGGCTTGCAGCGTCACGCGGCCACCCGCCTCGGTGTGCTTCAGCGCGTTGTCGACCAGATTGGCCACCGCGCGCTCGAACAGTTCGATGTCGACGGCGGCGAACACGGCGTCGCTGGCGCTGGCCTGCTGCAGCGCCACGCCTTGCTGCGCGGCACGGTCGGCGAAGCGCATCACGATGTCGTCGAGCACCTCGCCGAGGTCCACCGTCATCGGTTGCAGCTTGAACTCGGGTTCATCCAGCAGGGCGAGATCGCCGAGCGAGCGCACCAGCTGTGCCGCGTTGCGGGTGTTGCGCAGCGCCACCTCGAGCATGGCCCGGTCCTCGCCACGCGTGGGGTCGGCGGCCCAACGACGATCGAGCGTTTCCAGGCAAGCCACCGTGGCCGTCAGCGGCGAGCGCAGGTCGTGCGACAGGTTGCTGACACTCTCGCGGCGGAACTGGTCAAGTCGGCGCAGCGCATCCCACTGCGAACGCAGCCGGGCCAGCATGGCATTGAAACCGGTGCGCAGCTGCACGAATTCATCGCCCGGCCGCCCTTTGCGCGCCGGCGGGTGGTCGACCATCGCGGCGCCATCGAAGCCGTCGCGCTGCGCGCGCGCCACCGCGTCGCTCAGATCGCGCAAGGGCCGCGTCACGGTGATGACGATCCATGCGGCGGCCGCGGTCAGCACCACGATCAGTGCGAACAAGCCGGACATGGCCGAGCCGGCGAGCGAGCTGCGCACCACCTCCGCGCGGCCCGCGTCCAGCCCCGGTGGCTGGCTCACCAGGTAAAGGTAGCCTGCCGTCGTGGCATCGCGCCGGATCACGCTGTGGCGCAGCGGCCGCGCCGCGATCACCGCATCGATGTTCATGTGCTCCGGATCGTCGCCCATGACGTAGGCAGCACGCCGGCGGTCGCCGGCCGTGGCCACCGCCTGCATCACCGGATCGAGCCGCACCTTGAATCCCGGCTTGGGCTGCGCGCGTCCGCTGGCCGCCATCACCGTGCCCTGGGCATCGAGCAGGTACAGCTGCGTATCGGGCTCGAACAGCAGCAGGTTGCGCAGGAAACCGGTGAAGCCGTCGGGGTCGCGCGCGTGCAGGTCGAGCAGGTCGGGGTGCACGTCGACCACGCGCGCGATGAAGTTGTTGGCGCGCACGTAGGCCGTTTCGTGTTCGAAGCGCTGGAACGCCATCGCCACCGTCGCCAGCACGCCGAGCGCGGTGAACACCCCGGTGACGAAGATCGTCAACGCCAGGCGCAGCCGGACCGTCATGGCGGCAGCGTGCTGGGCGCTGATCGGGCGTCGCGCATCTTGTAGCCGGCGCCGCGCACGGTCAGGATCAACAACGGCCGCATCGGGTCGGCCTCGAGCTTGGCACGCAAGCGGTTGATGTGCGTGGTCACCGTGTGTTCGTAGCCTTCGTGCGAATAGCCCCACACCGCATCGAGCAGCTGCGCTCGCGAGAAGACGTGCCCGGGGTGTTGCGCGAAGTACAACAGCAGGTCGAATTCCAATGCCGTCAGCTCCACCGGCTGGCCGCGCACCTTGACCTCGCGCCGTGCCACCTGGATCTCGAGCTCTCCGTTGCGCAGCAGCACGCTGCCGGCCCCTTGCGCCTGGTGGTGCTGCGCCTGGCGCAGCAGCTCGGCACGGCGCAGCAGCGCCTTCACGCGCGCCAGCAGTTCGGCCATCGAAAACGGCTTGGTCAGGTAGTCATCGGCGCCGAGCTCCAGCCCCAGCACGCGGTCGAGCTCGGTGGACTTCGCGGTCAGCATCAGGATCGGCGTCGCCGTGCCCTTGGCGCGCAGCGCCTTGCACACCTCGAGCCCATCGAGCCCCGGCATCATCAGGTCGAGGATCAGCAGGTCGGCCGCCCGTTCGGATTGGCTGTCGAGCGCGGCGCGGCCGTCGGCCACCGGCGTCACCTCGTAGCCGGCGTGGCGCAGGTTCAACGCGATCAGGTCGCGGATGTCGGCCTGGTCTTCGGCGACGAGGATCTCTGCACCCATGGTGGCGGCTTCCATGCGAGGACTGTCGCCTCGCTGTGGCGCGTTCTTACATCGATGTTATCTGGCTGTGAGGATCGGTGACCTGGGCGCGAGGCCGGGACTCGACAGTGTGCGCATCCGACCCCTGCACAACCCCGTAGCTTCCGCCATGACCACCACCGCCGAGACGCCGACCCCCGCGAGCCCGCTCACCTGGGCCGACCTGGCACAACACCGCGCCTTCCTCGTGCACTACGCCAGGCGCCGGCTGCACGACCCCACGCTCGCGGAAGACCTGGTGCACGACGTGTTCGAGGCGGTGATGGGCGGCCGCGCGCAGTTCGGTGGCCGGTCGGCGCCGCGCAGCTGGCTGGTGGCGATCCTGCGCCACAAGATCGTCGACCTGGTGCGCGAGCGCAGCGGCCACGACAGCCTCGACACCTGCGACCTCGACGACGAACTGGCGTTGCCGTGCCCGCTGCCGCGTCCCGACGAGGTCGCCGAGCAGCGCGAGCTGCTGGCGCGCACGTTGCAGCGCATCGCCGCATTGCCCGCCGGACTGCGCGACGCGATGCAGCTGCGCGTGCTGCGCGACCACACCAGCGAGGCCGTGTGCTCGCTGCTCGGCATCACCGAGCAGAACCTGTTCGTGCGCATGCACCGCGCGCGCGCCCAACTCTCCAGCGCGGCACACTGAGCATGGCGCGCGCCCGGTCAGGGCGCGTCGCCAGCAATCGATTTGAAGGCGAGCCACTCGCGCCGCGTGCGCGGGCCGTAGGTCGCGAACGTCGGTCGCGGGTCGTTCAGGTACTCGAGCTTGCTCTTTTGCACGCGGTCCTTCGCCAGCTTCGTGCGCAGCTCCTCGGGCTTGAGCCCGTACACGCGCGCAGCGTTGAGGCCGAACACCTTGCGCTTGAGTTCCGGCGTCAGCGCCGGGTAGCCGAAGCGCTGCTGGAACTCGTTGCTGATCTGGAAGGCACGGAAAGCGAGAATCTGGTCCTGCGGGCTGCCGTACCAGATGGAATCGGTGCCCCACAGCACGCGGTCCTCGCCGAAGGTCTTCAGCAGCTTGCCCAGCAGATGCGCCGCCTGGTCGGGATCGCGCATCACGAAGCGCCATGTGCTGCCGAGCTCGGCGTACACGTTGCGCGGATTGCCGGCCTCCTGCATCGAGCGCACCAGCACGTCGACGCCGGCCTTGGCGTTGCCGTCGTACGGGCCTTCTTTCACGGCGGTGTCGAAGCCGGCGTGGTAGATCAGGAAGGTCATGTCGGGATGGCGCTTGGCCACCGGCCCGATGTCGCGTGCGGTCGAGTACTCGTAGCCGCGTGCACCGAACGCCAGCCCCTTGTGCACGGCGATGTTCTTCACGCCGAGCTTGCGCGCGCGCTCGATGAACGGCGTGCCGAAGCGATCGTCGTCGAGGTAGAAACCCGCCGCGCCGTCGGCCGGGCCGAATTGCGTGTAGGTCTTGAACGCGGCCACCGGAAACTGCGCCGCCTGCGCGTCCATGCCGTCGATCTCACCGGGCAGCGTGGGCATGCAGCGACCGTGCAGCAGCAGCCGCTGCGTGCCGTCGAGCGCATTGGCGGCGGCGCGGGTCGCGCCGGCGGCTTCGAAGTCGAGCGGGTTGGTCTGCACGCCGCCGGGCACGTGCGACAGCACGCCCATCGCGGTGTCGCTGTCGTGGAACACGTCCTTCAGCAGCGCGCCGCTGGAAAAACACTCCACATGATCGGCTTTGCCGCAGTTGCTGTTGGGCATGCTGCGGAACGCATTCGGCCCGGCTCGCTGGCGCCACGCGCCCTTGGGGTTCACATGGTGCAGCTGCACGTCGAAAATGAAGTCGTCGCTGGCCAGCACCGTCTGCGCGGCCGCCAGTTCGAACGGCGCCGCTTTGGGCAGCACATAGGATCCGCCGCGTTGCCCGCTGGCCGCAAACGCTTCGTTGAACGCCGACAGCGTGGCCGCGGCACCGACCAGCGATGTGAGGTACGCGCGCCGCGACGTGGCCAACCGACGCTGGTTGTCGTGCAGTGCCACCAGCGCGCGCTCGCGCGCATACAACGCCGCGGCACTCAGCGGCACCGGCTCGAACTCGCCATTGGAGGTGGTGTCGAGCTTGATCGGCAGGCGGCCGGCTGGGAGGGCGTGATCGGACATGGCGGTCTCCGGCATCGAGAGCGGCAACGCTTACGATAGGTCGCAGCCCGCACGCTGCCAAGTTGGCGGCTTGCCCTTTACACGATGGCGAGGTCTTTCCCGATGCAAGTCGGTCGCTGGAGGCACGCGCTCGGCGCGCTGTGGCTCGCACTGTTCGCGGCCAGCGTGCTCGCGCAGGCGCCGCGCCACAACCCGTTCGACGACCCGTTCTTGGTGGTCACCGGCGGCCTTGCGTCCTGCCCGCGCGCCGAGGCGCCGCTGTACACCGAAGAGCAGATCCGCAACGAGGCGCACGACCGCTCGCAGCGCGGCACCAGTTGCTGGCTCGCGGGCCGTTGCCGTCTGCACAACGCCTACCTCTACGACAAGGAGATCGTCCCGCGCGTGGTCAAGGCGGTGCAGGCCGACGGCCGCTACGCCGACACCAGCGTGTGGGCGCTCGGCCAGCGGCGCTGGGTGTGGTTGAAAGGCTGCGTGTCCAAGCCCGAACAGCGCGAGGCGCTGGAGCGCTTGGTGCGTCTGATCGACGATGTGGAGGGCGTGGTCAACGAATTGATGATCGGCACCGCCGGCACGCCGCCATACAAGACCACCGCCGGCAAATGACGGCGTGGCCGAGCCCGCCGCCTCAGCGGCTGACCAGCTCGAATTTCTGCGCGCGCCGCCCGAAGCCCACCTCGGAGGTGTAGAGATTGCCGCGCCCATCGATCGCGAGGTTGTGGATCCACTTGAACTCGCCGGCCATCTTTCCCGTGCGGCCGAAGCTGCCGATCACCTCGCCGTCGGCGCGCCGCAGGATGTAGATGCGGCCGTTGGCGCCGTCGGCCACGTACAAATGGCGCTGGGTCGCATCGGGCGACAGCACCATGTCCCACACCGAGCCGTTGGCCAACGTCTGCGTCTCGACGCGGAACTCACGCAGGAAGCGTCCCTGCTTGTCGAACACCTGGATGCGGTTGTTGACGCGGTCGCACACGTAGACCTGACCGTCGTTGGACAGCCGCACGCAGTGCACCGGGTTGCCGAACTGGCGCGACAACGGCTTGGCCGGGTCGTAGGGCGGTTGCGTGTCGTCGTTCGGCACCTCGCCGTAGGCGCCCCAGTGGCGCTTGTAGGCACCGCTCTTCGCATCGAACACGACCACGCGGCGGTTGCCGTAGCCGTCGGCCACGTAGAGTTCATTGGCCGCCGCATCGAGTGTCATGTGGGCCGGCCGGCCGAGCTGCGTGCGGCTGTTGCTGCCCTCGCTCTTGCCCGCGCGGCCGATCTGCATCAGGAACTTGCCGTCCGGCGTGAACTTGAGGATCTGGTGGTCCTCGTTGCTGTTGCCGCCGACCCAGACGTTGCCCTCGGGGTCGACGTAGATGCCGTGCTCGACCTTGGGCCATTCGTAGCCCGTGCCGGGCCCGCCCCAGCCGCGCAGGTAGCGACCCTTCTCGTCGAACTCCACCACCGCCGGCAAGGCCTTGCAGCAGCGGTGCGTCACCGGCTTGTTGGTCTTGGGATCCCACTCGTCGTTCAACAGCGACGCCGGCCGGTGCACCATCCACACGTGGCCGTTGCGTTCGTCCACCGCGATGCCGGCCACCTGGCCGAACACCAACTGCACGCCAGCCTCTTCAGGCAGCGGCTGCGGCCACTGCGGATCGACACGGTACTGCGGCGTGCCGGTGGACGGCGCCATCGGCGCGCACGCCGCCAGCAACGCCGCCAGCGCGATGGCCATTGACACTCGGGACATCAGGGGTCTCCTCGTTGTGATCCGCGCCCGCGCACTGCGAATGGCGGCGGGCGACACCGATGCTGCGCGTTCCGGACGCGCCGGGCAAGTCCTTTGCGCTCGCGGGCCAGCAGCAATGCAGTCGCGCGCCGGCGCCGTCCAGCACGCGCGGCCGTTGCGTCAGGCCGGTTGCAGCACCGGGTAGTCGGTGTAGCCGGCGGCGCCGCCGCCGTAGAAGGTGGCGCGATCGGGCGTGTTGAGCGCCGCGCCCTCGC
>DATKJN010000019.1:0-7135 GCA_035543655.1 Burkholderiaceae bacterium
CGATCGGCGGGATCCATTGCGGCTCGATCGCCGCGATGCCGCGGCCGTACAAGCGCGTGGTTTCGACCAATTCGGCGCAGACGATCCAGCGGCCCGGCTTCTTGCTCAGGTTGGCGCCCGGGTGGCGCCAGAACCTGATGCCGCGCGCGCCGAGATACCACTCGTCGTCGTCGCTTTTCAGGCCCACGTTGCCGAGCAGGCCGGCGAGCAACGACAGGTGCAGCTGGTCGTAGGTGGCCGGCGATCCGTTCAGGCGCCAGCCGTGTTCGGCCACCACGGTGTGCAGCTGCGAATGGATGTCGCGCCACTCGCGCACACGGCGTGGGCTGATGAACTGATCGCGCAGGCGCTGCTCCTGCTGGCGATTGCTGAGCTTGTGGACGTGCGCACCGGCACCGCCACGGCCCGGCTGGGCCGGGGCGGCTGCGCGAGTCCGGCCATCCGCTGGAGCAGCCGGCTCCTGCCCGCTTCGCCCGCGACCGGCTTCGATCCATTGCCACAGCTTCAGCGTGCCGCTGAACTCGCTCTTCTCGTCGTCGAACAGCTTGTGCCTTTCGTCGGCCAGCTGCTGCCTGTCGAGCGGCCGGTCGCGCACGTCTTGCACGCTCAACGCCGACGCGATCACCAACACCTCTGACAGCGCCTCGCGCTGCCGCGCCTCGAGGATCATGCGGCCGACGCGCGGATCGAGCGGCAGCTTGGCGAGCTCGTGGCCGATCGGCGTGAGCTGGTTGGAATCATCGACCGCATTGAGCTCGGCCAGCAGTGCGTAGCCGTCGGTGATGGCCTTGCGCGGCGGCGGCTCGAGGAAAGGAAAGTCCTCGACCGCGCCGAAGTGCAGGCTCTTCATGCGCAGGATCACGCCGGCCAGCGACGAGCGCAGGATTTCTGGGTCGGTGAAGCGCGGCCGCTCGGCGAACTGCTTCTCGTCGTACAGGCGGATGCAGATGCCGTTGGCCACGCGGCCGCAGCGCCCGGCGCGCTGGTTGGCGGCGGCCTGGCTGATCGCCTCGATCTGCAACTGCTCGACCTTGTTGCGGTAGCTGTAGCGTTTGACGCGTGCCAGTCCGGAATCGATCACGTAGCGGATGCCCGGCACGGTGAGCGAGGTCTCGGCCACATTGGTGGCGAGCACGATGCGCCGGCCATTGCCGGCCGAGAACACGCGCTCCTGCTCGGCCTGCGACAGGCGCGCGAACAGCGGCAGAATGTCCGGCTGCGGCCCACCCCGGGCTTGCTTGGCCAGGTGCTTGTGCAGGTGCTCGGACGCCTCGCGGATCTCGCGCTCGCCGGGCAGGAACACGAGCACGTCGCCCGCGCCCGCCGCGTCCACGCCGCGGCCGGCGGAGCCGCGCCACAGTTCGTCGATCGCATCGGCGATGGCATCGTTGAGGTCGAAGTCGCGGCTCTCCTCGAACGGGCGCCAGCGTTGCTCCACCGGGTACAGGCGGCCCGACACCTGCACCACCGGCGCTGCGCCGCGTGCCGATGCAAAGTGCTGCGCGAAGCGGTCGGCGTCGATGGTGGCCGAGGTCACCACCACCTTCAGATCGGGCCGTCGCGGCAGCAGCTGCTTCAGGTAGCCGAGCAGGAAGTCGATGTTCAGGCTGCGCTCGTGCGCCTCGTCGATGATCAGCGTGTCGTAGGCGCGCAGCTCGGGGTCGGTCTGCGTTTCGGCGAGCAGGATGCCGTCGGTCATCAGCTTCACCGACGCGCCGCGATGCAGCCGATCCTGGAAGCGCACCCTGTAACCCACCACGTCGCCGAGCGGCGAATTCAGCTCGTCGGCGATCCGTTTGGCGACGCTGGAGGCGGCGATGCGGCGCGGCTGCGTGTGGCCGATCAGGCCGGTGCCGCCGGCGCCCAGGCCACGCCCGAGTTCGAGCGCGATCTTCGGCAACTGCGTGGTCTTTCCCGAGCCGGTCTCGCCGCAGACGATCACCACCGGATGTTCGCGGATGGCCTGCGCGATCTCGTCGCGACGCGTGCTGACCGGCAGGGCTTCCGGGTAGATGATCGGCGGGATCGGATGGGCCACGCGCGGATGCGCCGCTCGTACGCCACGAGGCGCTGGAGTCGTTCGCGGCGGCGGCACGTTCACGGGGCGCGGATGATACGCGTGACACCACACGCCCTGCGGCGCGCGAGCGCTGCGGCACAATCGCGGCCAGCATGAGCCCGTACGGCCGTCCGAAGGGCGAATACCGGAGGGCGTAGCCCGAAGGCACCCCAATGAGCCTCGTGTTTCCGCATACCTTCGTTCCGTGGTTCCGTTCGGTGGCGCCGTACATCCACGCTTACCGCGGCAAGACCTTCGTTGTCGGCTTGGTGGGTGAGGCCATTGCGGCGGGCAAGCTGAATGCCTTCGTGCAAGACCTCGCCATCCTGCATGCGATGGGCATCAAGCTGGTGCTCGTGCATGGCTTCCGACCCCAGGTGGACGAACAGTTGAGGGCCAAGGGCCAGGCGTCGCGCTTCTCGCATGGCCAGCGCATCACCGACAGCGTGGCGCTCGACTGCGCGCAGGAGGCGGCGGGCCAGTTGCGCTTCGAGATCGAAGCGGCGTTTTCGCAGGGCCTGCCGAACACGCCGATGGCCAACGCCGCCGTGCGTCTGGTGTCGGGCAACTTCCTGACCGCACGGCCGGTGGGCATCGTCGATGGCATCGACTTCATTCACAGCGGCATCGTGCGCCGCGTCGACGCGGCCACCATGCAACGTGCGATCGACGGCGGCTCCGTGGTGCTGCTGTCGCCATTTGGTTTTTCGCCCACCGGCGAGGCGTTCAACCTGACCATGGAAGACGTGGCCACGTCGACCGCGATCGCACTGCAGGCCGACAAGCTGTTGTTCGTGACCGAGGTGCCCGGCATCCACGAGAAGCCAGACGATCCCGAATCGGACATCGACACCGAGCTGGCGCTCGCCGACGCCCAGCGCCTGCTGACGCAACTGCCCGAGCCCACCAAACCGGGCAACGCCGCGTTCTACCTGCGCCAGTGCGTGCGGGCGTGCGAAGGTGGCGTCGAGCGCTCGCACATCCTGCCGTACGCGGCCGATGGCGCGATCCTGCAGGAGGTGTTCACGCACGACGGCATCGGCACCATGGTCGTCGACGAGAAGCTCGAAACGCTGCACGAGGCGGGACCCGACGACGTGGGCAGCATCCTGGCGCTGATCGAGCCGTTCGAAAACGACGGCACTCTGGTCAAGCGCAGCCGCACCGAGATCGAACGCGACATCGGCAACTACACGGTGATCGAGCACGACGGCGTGATCTTCGGCTGCGTGGCGCTGTATCCCTACCCCGAGGCGCGCACCGGCGAAATGGCCGCGCTGACGGTGTCGCCCGATGTGCAGGGCCAAGGCGACGGCGAGCGGCTGCTCAAGCGCGCGGAGCAACGCGCGCGTGCCCTGGGGCTGGACAGCATCTTCGTGCTGACCACGCGCACCATGCACTGGTTCATCAAACGCGGCTTCCAGCAGGTGGACCCCGAGTGGCTGCCCGAGGCACGCAAGCGCAAGTACAACTGGGACCGGCGATCGCAGGTGCTGGTGAAGAAACTCGCCTGACGATCAACCGATCGAAACCGCCCGACGCTTCCTGGAGTTCGACGATGGCTCGCACTGTTCAATGCACGTACCTGAAGAAAGAGGCCGAAGGTCTCGACTTTCCCACCTACCCCGGTGAGCTCGGCAAACGCATCTACAACGAGATCAGCAAGGAAGCCTGGGCGGCCTGGCTCAAGCACCAGACGATGCTGGTCAACGAGAACCGGCTCAACCTCGCCGACCAGCGAGCGCGCCAGTACTTGGCCCGACAAATGGAGCAGTTCTTGTTCGGTGCCGGGGCCGACAAGCCCGCTGGCTACGTGCCCCCCAGCGCCTGAGCGACCGGGCGCTTGCGACGCTTGTGTCTTGGGCGCGCCCAGGCGTTAGATGGGAATAATTCTCGTTCCGGCACGTATACTCGCGCATCCCCTTCCGCCTGTTGGAGCAAGCCATGTTGTTTCGTCGCGCCGCCGTGGCCATCGCACTGCTGTGGGCTGCGTGCGCTCAAGCGCAGCCAGTCCTCAACCTCTACTCGGCCCGGCACTACCAGACCGACGAGGCGCTGTACGCCAACTTCACCAAGGCCACTGGCATCGCCATCCAGCGCGTCGACGCCGACGATGCCGGCATCCTGGCCCGCCTGAAGGCCGAGGGCAGCGCCAGCCCGGCCGACGTGATCCTGCTGGTGGACGCGGCGCGCCTGTGGAAGGCCGAGACCGAGGGCTTGTTCCAGCCGTTCAAGAGCGCCGTGCTCGACAAGCGCATTCCAGCCCACCTGCGCGGCAAGGACGATGGCCAGGGTTCCCAGTGGTACGGCTTCTCGACCCGCGCGCGCGTCATCGTCTACAACAAGTCCACGGTGCAGCCGGGCGATGTCGACACCTACGAAAAGCTCGCCGACGCGCGCAACAAGGGCAAGCTGTGCACGCGCTCCGGATCGCATCCGTACAACCTGTCGCTGTTCGGTGCGGTCACCGAGCACCTGGGTCCGCAGAAGGCCGAGGCCTGGATGCAGGGGCTGGTGAACAACATGGCGCGGGCGCCCAAGGGCGGCGACACCGATCAGATCAAGGCGGTCGCCAGCGGCGAGTGCGGCATCGGTTTGACCAACAGCTATTACGTGGCGCGGCTGATGAGATCGTCTGCGGCCGAAGACAAAGCCGTGATGGAGAAGGTCGGCATCATGTTTCCGAACCAGAGCACTTGGGGCACCCACCTCAATATCTCGGGCGGCGGCATCGCCAAGCACGCCAAGAATGTGGAGGCCGCGCGGAAGTTTCTCGAATACCTGGCCAGCGATGCCGCGCAAGCCTATTTTGCCAATGGCAACAACGAGTGGCCGGTGGTGTCGGGGCTTGATTTCTCCAATCCGGCGCTCGAGCAGATGGGCAAGTTCAAACCGGAGACGATTCCCGTCTCGGTGGTCGGCATGAACCAGGTCAAGGTTCAGCAAATGCTCGACCGCGTGGGTTATCGCTGACGCGCATACACGCCTCGACCAGCCGCCTGTATATTCCCTCGGCATACTCAGCCGGGGGGATTCATGGCGAATCTGGCCGATCTAATCGCGCAGAAGGCTGCGCTCGAAAAACAGATTGCCGAGGCGCGTCGCGCGGCCCGATCCGGTGCCATCGCACAGATCAAGTCCCTGATGGCCGAGCACGGCCTCACCTTGGCTGATCTCGGGGGCAAGTCAACGACGCCGGCCACACCGGTCTCCAAGTCGCACAAGGGCCGCAAGGTGCCCGCCAAGTACCGCGATCCCGCCACCGGAACCGGCTGGAGCGGCCGCGGGCTGCAGCCCAAGTGGCTGAAGGCAGCGCTGGCCGATGGGCGCAAGCTGAGCGACTTCGCGGTCTGAGACGCCGCCCGACGTGTCGGCCGCCATCGAAGCCCTCGATCTGAAACCGGCGCGCCAGCGCTGGCTGTTGCGCAACGCACTCCTGTTGCTGGCCTGCGCGCTGGCAGTGCGCCTCGGCGCAGCCACTGCCGAGGATCAGCGCCTGGTCGCGACGTTCGCACCGGCCATCGGCGTGGCCTGGGCGGCAGCCATGCGTTGGGGCCCGGCGGTGGCGCCAGGTGCCTGGTTGGGTCTGGCGCTCGGCATGTGGTGGGCGGGTGCGTCGCTGCTATTGGCCATCGCGATTGGCACCGGCCAGTGCCTGGGCGCGCTGGTGGCGGCATTCTGGCTCGGCCGCGCCGGCTTCGACGCTCGCATGGAGCAGCCGCGCGACCTGTGGGTGTGGGCCGGCGCCGTGTTGTGCGGCGGCCTGGTGCTGAGCGCGGCCAATGCGGCAAGCTGGTTGCTGCTCGCCGGCCGCATCCCCCTGATCGATCTGGCAGGCACCTGGCTCGCATGGTGGTTCAGCGAGGTCACGGGGCTGGTTCTGGTCGGCGTGGCGCTGCTGGCGTTGCCGCGCACCTGGGTGCGCTCGGCGCGACCGGCACAGCGCTGGATCGGCGACGCCGCGCTGCTACTGGGCATGGCGTTGTCGCTGGCCGTGGTGGTCAATGCGCTGGTTGCCGGCCGACTCGACCTGCTGCCGTTCGCGCTGCTGCCGATGGTGGCACTCGCCTGGCTGACCTTGCGCGGTGGCTTGATGTTGCCGGCGCTGGCGCTCGGCGTGATGGCGCTGTTGGCGGCGGTGGTGCACGCCGGAGCCTCTCGCCCGATGCCCGAGCTGGTCGCCACGCTCGGTCTGCGATCGTTGTGGGCCTGCCTGGCTGCCGCGCAGGCGCTGGTGCTGCTGGTGCACGTGTTCGCCGGCCGCTCCGACAACGCCGCGCGGCGTTACGAGCTGGCGCTGGAGAGCGCCGACATCGGTGTGGCGGAGTGGTCGCTCGGTGCCGGCGTGGCGTACACCTCGCCGCGCTGGCGCAGCCTGCTCGGCGACCTCGACGGCAGCCGCACTTCCACGCTCGAAGGCTGGCTCGCGCGCGTGCATGGAGACGATCGCGGGGACCTTCGGCGTGCGATCGAGACGCTCGATGCCCCGGAGCACCGCTCGGTTTGGCGGCAGGCGCGCATTCGCGTGGGCGATGCCTGGCCTTGGTTCGAGCTGCGCATCGCGGTGGTCGAACGCGATGCCGAGCATCGCCCGCTGCGCCTGGTGGCCACGTTGTCCGACGTGCAGGAGCAGCGCAGCGCCGAGGATCGCGAGCGCCTGTCGAGCAGCCTGTTCCAGAACCTGCACGAAGGCCTGGTGATCGTCGACGCCGAGTTGCGCATCCTCGACGTCAACCCCACCTACAGCCGCATCACCGGCATCCCGCGCGATGAGTTGCTGGGCACGGTGCCCACGCTGCTCAGCACCTCATCGACCGACGCGATCGCACGGCAACAGCAAAGTGCCATCTGGGGCGGATTGCGCAGCCTGGGGCATTGGAGCGGCGAGGTCGTCGAGCGTCGGCGCAACGGCGACCCCTGCGCGCTGCACCTGAGCGTGTTCACAGTGCCCGATCCCGACGGGGCCGTGCGTTACCGCGTGCTGATGGTGTCGGACATCACCGAGCAGCGCCTGCAACGCGAGCGGCTCGAACGGCAAGCCCACTTCGATGAACTCACACGCCTGCCGAACCGCAC
>DATKJN010000020.1:0-3988 GCA_035543655.1 Burkholderiaceae bacterium
CACCACGGAGGGCGGCTCGCGCGCCGAGCTGTCCGGACGCGCCGGATGGCGCGCGGCCGCCGGGGGCGGCGGCACCTGGCAGGCCCACGACACCGCACTGCGCGCGGGGGCGCGCAGCAGCAACACCGACTGGGTCGCGGCCAGCGGACTGCAGGCGGTGTTGCAGCTGGGCCCTGGGCTGGTGCCGCGCGAGGCCTCGCTGGCCCCAGGCCGGCTGGTGGCGGCCGGCGGCGCGGCGCTGCGCTGGACCGAGGCCGCGTGGCGCGCCGAAGGCCAGCGGGTCGACTTGATCACCGAGCTCGAGCCGCTCGCCGTGGCACCGCTGCTGGCACGGCTGCAACCGGAGATCGGCTGGGGCGGCGATCTGACCTTGCTCGGGCGCATCGAGGTGCATGCGACGGAGCGGTTCGACGTGGACGTGGTGTTGGCGCGCTCGGCGGGCGACCTGCGCATCGCCGACGAGACCGGCGCACCGCAGACGCTGGGCATCGGCGAGTTGCAGCTCGCGTTCTCGGTGCACGATGGCGTGTGGCGCTTCGCGCAAGGCGCTGCCGGGCGCCAGCTCGGCGAGATCGCCGGCGCGCAGACGGTTCGCACCAACGCCCAGGCGCGCTGGCCGCCGGACAGCGCACCGCTGGAAGGCGTGGTGCAGATGCGCGTGGCCAACCTGGCCGCCTGGGGCACCTGGGTGCCGCCCGGCTGGCGGCTGGGCGGCAACCTGCAGATGAACGCAGCGCTCGGTGGCCGCTTCGGCGCCCCGGAGCTGCGCGGCGACCTGCGTGGTGCTGAGCTGTCGGTGCGCAACGTCCTGCAGGGTGTGAGCCTCACCGAGGGCGAACTGCAGGCGTCGCTCGAAGGATCGGTGGCGCGCGTGCAGCGCCTGCACTTCAAGAGCGGCGAAGGCCGGCTGCAGTTGAACGGCGATGCGGTCTTGGGCGACACGCCGAGTGCGCGCCTGCACCTGGAGGCCGAGCGGTTCCGGCTGCTCGGACGCGTCGACCGCCGCATCGTCACCACCGGCAGCGCCGATCTGCAGCTGGCGCGGGAGTCGCTCAAGCTCGACGGCCGCTTCACCGTCGACGAGGCACTGTTCGATTTCAGCAAGTCCAACGCGCCCAGCCTCGACGAAGACGTGGTGGTGGTGCGCGCGGCGTCGGCGCCCGGCGAGGCAACGCCGCGCAACCCGCGTGTGGCCACCGGCCCCCTGCCCGCCGCGCTCCGTCAAGCGCAGGTCAACCTCAGCATCGGCTTGGGTGAGAACCTGCAGGTGCGCGGCCGCGGGCTCGACGCCAAGCTGCGCGGCGATCTGCGCTTGAGCACACCGGGCGGGCGCCTGGCCGTGCAAGGCGAGGTGCGCACCGCCGGGGGCACCTATGCCGCCTATGCGCAGAAGATGGTGATCGAACGCGGTGTGTTGGTGTTCACCGGCGCGGCGGACAACCCGCGGCTCGACATCCTGGCGCTGCGACCCAATCTCGACGTGCGGGTGGGCGTGGCCGTGACCGGCACGCTGCTGAACCCGAGCGTGCGACTGTTCAGCGACCCCGACATGGGCGACATGGACAAGCTGTCGTGGCTCCTGCTCGGCCGGCCCAGCGAAGGCCTGGGCAGCAACGACACGGCGCTGGTCCAGCGCGCGGCGTTGGCCTTGCTGGCGGGCGAAGGCGAAGCGCCGACCGACAAGCTGCTCGGCCAGCTCGGCCTCACCGAGCTGTCGTTCCGGCAGAGCGAAGGCACGGTGAAGGAGACCGTGGTCTCGATCGGCAGGCAGCTGTCGCAGCGCTGGTACGTGGGCTACGAACGCGGCGTCAACGCCACCACCGGCACCTGGCAGCTGGTGTACCGCATCGCCCAGCGCTTCACGCTGCGCGCGCAATCGGGCGAAGAAAACGCCATCGATCTGATCTGGTCGTGGCGCTGGTGAGCGGACCGCGCCCACAGACCGCGTGAGAAAATTCGGGCCGCCCGCCGTAGTTCAATGGATAGAACGAGCGCCTCCTAAGCGCTAGATACAGGTTCGATTCCTGTCGGAGGGACCAAGCGCGGTCCCAGTCCCTGCGCAGCGTCGGGCGGCGTTGGGCCCTCGCGCATGCGGGCACGGGGCCGGTGGAACCCGCTCCGACCGAGTGGCCCAGGGGCACACACATTGCATGCGAAATGCCCTCCGACCCAGGAGCCGCCATGCTGCAGCACTCGCCGATGTTCGCCTACCTGCCCGCCCAGGACCTGGCGCGCGCGCGGCGCTTCTACGAGGAGCAGCTCGGCTTCCGGCCGATCCGGCCCGAGGCCCATGGCGTGACGTATGAGTTCGCCGGCCAGACGGCGTGCTTTCTCTATGCAACTCCCAACGCCGGCACATCGAAGGCGAGCCAGGCGTTCTGGCGCGTGACCGACGTGGATCGCGAGATCGCCGAGCTCAAATCGCGCGGTGTGGTGTTCGAGGACTACCCGATGGAGGGCACGCGCAGCCCGAGCGGCGCCATCACCGCCGGCGGCGCCAAGTCGGCCTGGTTCAAGGACACCGAAGGCAACATCCTGGCGCTGATCCAGCCGGTGTGATGCGTGCGCGCGGCGCGCAGGAGTCGCTTTGGACTTGAAAAGTTGCAGCAAGGATTACCCGGTCCTGCAATTGCTACAGGACTCGGTGCCGACGATGCGCGCCTTGTGCCACGGTCCATCGGCAAATGACGTGCCGCTATGCCCGGCACGGAAGGTGCAGTTTGTCGCGACCAGCGGCCGCTGAGACATCGGCCGACACGATCGAAGGACATCACATGACGGTCATGGAAAAACCCAGCTCGCTCGAGGCGGACGAGCTGCACACCCTGCTCACCGCGCTGATGGCCTTGCGCAAGGGCGACG
Source organism: Burkholderiaceae bacterium (assembly GCA_035543655.1). Lineage (GTDB taxonomy): Bacteria > Pseudomonadota > Gammaproteobacteria > Burkholderiales > Burkholderiaceae_C > JAEUPI01. The sequence goes on from DATKJN010000020.1 coordinate 2,863, forward strand.
CCAGCGTGCGCCTGCCGTTGCACTGGCCCGGCATGGCGGGGCGCGTGGCCGATGCCTTCAACGAAGTGGTGGAGCAAAACGTCGCCATGGCCGACGAGTTGAGCCGCCTGCGCCAGGTGGTGGGCCGGCAAGGCAAGCTGAAGCAACGCGCGTCGCTGCGCGAGGCGCGCGGCTTCTGGGGCGACTCGATCGAGTCGATCAATTCGCTGATCGACGATCTGGTGCACCCAACCAGCGAGGTGGCCCGCGTGATCGGCGCGGTCGCGCAGGGCGACCTGTCCAAGAGCATGGCGCTCGAAGTCGATGGCCGTCCGCTCGAAGGCGAGTTCCTGCGCACCGCCGAGACCATCAACAAGATGGTCGACCAGCTGAGCAACTTCTCCGCCGAGGTCACGCGCGTGGCGCGTGAGGTCGGCACCGAAGGCAAGCTCGGCGGCCAGGCCACCGTGAAAGGCGTGGCGGGCACCTGGAAGGACCTGACCGACTCGGTCAACTCGATGGCCGGCAACCTCACGGACCAGGTGCGCAACATCGCCGACGTGACCACCGCGGTGGCCAAGGGCGACCTCTCCAAGAAGATCGACGTCGACGTCAAGGGCGAGTTCCTGACGCTGAAGAACACCATCAACACGATGGTCGACCAGCTGCGTTCGTTCGCTTCCGAGGTCACGCGCGTGGCGCGCGAGGTCGGCACCGAAGGCTCGCTCGGCGGCCAGGCGCGGGTCGAGGGCGTGTCGGGCACCTGGAAAGACCTGACCGACTCGGTCAATTCGATGGCCGGCAACCTGACGAGCCAGGTGCGCAACATCGCCGACGTGACCAAGGCGGTGGCGCTGGGCGACCTGTCCAAGAAAATCACGGTGGACGTCAAGGGCGAGATCCTGGAGCTGAAGAACACCGTCAACACGATGGTCGACCAGCTGCGCTCGTTCGCCGCCGAGGTCACGCGCGTGGCGCGCGAGGTGGGCACCGAAGGCAAGCTCGGCGGCCAGGCCGATGTGCAGGGCGTGGCCGGCACCTGGAAGGACCTGACCGAGTCGGTCAACTTCATGGCCGGCAACCTGACCTCGCAGGTGCGCAACATCGCCGAGGTGACCACCGCGGTGGCGGCCGGCGACCTGTCCAA
>DATKJN010000021.1:0-5575 GCA_035543655.1 Burkholderiaceae bacterium
ATCGCCCGATAGCGGCCCGACACCGTGGCGCGGTAGCCGCTGCCGGTCTGGCCAGCGGCACCTTCTTGCTCGCGCCCTTGCAGCGCGACTTGCAACTGCGTGTCGGTGATGCGGTCGTCGACCACGATGCGGCCGTCGTTCACTGCCAGCAGTCCGACGCGTGGCAGGTCACCCCGCTCGTCATCGCTCTTCGGGCGCTGATTGCCGCGGCCGAGCTGCCACGTGGCGCGGCCGTCGGCCGCCCGCAACAACTGCAGATCGAGCCTGCCTGCCTGCAGCGTGCGCAAGCGCAGCGGTTCGCCGCGGCGCCAGCGCCAGAGAGCGCCCCAGCTCCACTCGAGCACGACGTTGCGACCCTCGAACAAATGCGGCGCCTGCAGGCCACCGCCGGCACCGACCGTGACCTGCTCGACATCGAGCCGCGGCCCCCACAACAGACTGGCGTCGAAGCGCCCGCTGAACTGCACCGGCACACCGGCCGTGTTCTGCAGTGCGTTTTGCAGCGGGCTGCGCAGCACGCGCCAGCCGGTCATCTCGCCCGCCGCGACGGCGAGCACGAGCACCCCTGCGACCGCCGCCGCGCCCCAGAGTGCGGCGCGGCCAGTTCTCATCGCCGCACCGACGCTGTGGGGGGTTCGCCGCGCAGCAACTGGTGCATGCAATCGCCGAACAACCGGACTCTGCTTTGCATGTCGTGCCCCTCTTCAACTGCTGTGGGACCCTACGAGACGTAGCAATGCAGATGCCTGTCGCGGCGAGAACGGTCAGTTCGGATGCGCCACCTGCAGGCGCTCGACCGGGAACTGCAACTCGCCGGCGAACTGCATCAGTGCCGCCAGTTGCTCGGGTCGCATCGAACGGCTGCGCGACAGGATCCACAAGTGGCGGCGGTCCGGATGCCCGACCAATGCGGCGTCGTAGCGCTCACCGACATACAACACCCAATAGTCCGCCCAGGCGAACGGCAACCACTGCAGCCAGCTCGGCAGCATCGTGACCTTGAGCTTGGCGTTGCCGCTGCCGGGAACGACACGCGCCACGCCGCGGCTCACGCGCTGGCGGCCCGCTCGGCCAGGACAGCGGTTGATCACCTCGATGCGGTCACCGCGCAATGCATAGTGGGCGCTCGGCTGTCCTTCGCAAGCCGCCTCGAACGACTCGGGCAGGCGCGCAATCTCGTGCCAGGTGCCCGCGTAGCGACGCAGATCGACCTGCTGCACGGTTGGCAACGGCACATGCTGCTGCCCGGCGACCAGACGTTCGAGCACCGGCAGGCCGATGCTGAGCACCGTGGCCGCGGCGGTTGGGTTGACGCGCGAGCGCAAGGCCGCCGGCAACAGCGGCCACGCCAGGCCGAGCAGGCGCACCCATGGCACATCGCTGCGCGCTCCCGCGGCACGCGGATCGACGCCGCCGGCCCGCCCCGACCGTGCGGCCACCGGGCGACCGCGTCCGCGCCACATCAAGCCGATCGCAACCAACGCAACCAGTCCACCGATGGCCGGCGCGATGAATCGTTTCGGGCGGGTGACCTCGTGCAGCCGGTGGCCGAGCCGATCGATGCGCCGGCGCAGGGTGTCTTCGCGGGCGATCAGCCGCAACTCGGCGCGGCGGATGCGCTCGTCGAGCGGCAGCAGCTCAAGCGGCGGCTGCTGGCTGCTCGGCAACGGGACGGTGCTCATGCGGCGGCGACTCCGACTCGCTCGGACGACGGGTCGACGACCCGGAGCCGAGCGACAAATGCTGGCGTGTGGCGGGCAGGCTCAAGTGCGACATCAGCCTGCGTGCGCGCATCACGGCGTACGCGGCCGCGCCGATGTTGATCAGCACGACCAATCCGTTGGCAGCGGCCCAATGCCAGCCCGCCGCCATCAACAACCCCACCAGAATGCTCCATACCGCCAGCCACGCGGTGACGCCGAGGATGGCAGCAGCCACCGTCATCGCGAGCACCTTGACCAGGGCCAGTCCAGCGCGGTGCAACTCGAGGGAGAACAACTCGACGCGATCGCCGACCAGACCCGGCAGGTCGTGCAGCACGTCGCGCACCAGGTCGATCATCGATTCCGACGGCCGTGCACCCGCTGGCGCGCGCGCGGTCGCCGCGTGCGCCGCTTCGGGCGGGCGCGCGGCGTCGGTCGGGGTCGCGGTGGCGGTCATCGCGGTCGTCAGCGCGACAGACGCGCAACCAGCACACCCACGGCGAGGGCGACGCCGATCGCGGCCAGCGGGTTCTCGCGCACCGTGCTGCGCAGGCTCTCGGTCCACTCGTCGCGCATCTCGCGCATCTCGTCGGCGCGCACGTGCAGCGCATCACCGGACAGGTTCTCCTGCAGGCGGTTGACGTGGGGCGCGGCCGTCTCGGCCAGGCGGTCGATCGTCTCGTGCGCGCTCTGCGCAATGCGGCCGATCAGGTCGTCCGCACGCAACTCGGTGGCGCGTCCCGCCTCGGCAAAGCCTGTGTCGGCGGCGCGCGCCAGGTCGTTGGCGTTGTCAGACATCGCCTCATTGCCAAACCCAGCGTCGCGCTGCGCGTCTGCTCGGGTCTCGGACGATGACGTCGGGAAGGGAATATCGGTGGCCATGGCGTTCCTCTGACGTTGGGGGTGCAAGTGCGGCAATGGCGGCAATCCGCATGCCGCGCGCTCAAGCGCGCCGTGCGAGCTTCTGAGATGCGCGCAAGCGCGCGCGTTCGGCCTCTTCGCCGGACGGTGTTTCGGCATCGAGGCCCCGATCGGGCGACTCCGCCACCTGGGGCTTGGTGTCGGCGTGGTCGCGGTCAATCAGTTCTTCGATGATGAAGTTGCCGTACAACTGAGCGCGTTCGGCACCGTGCGCGCGCGCAATTTGCGCCACCTGTGCGGCCTGGTCGCGATCGGAAGCGTGCACCACCAGCCAGTGGTAGCCGCGCTCGGCGAGGGCGCGGTGCGCCTTGATCAGGTTGAGTTCCTGGCCCACCGCGGCCAGCGAACTGGCCTTCTGCAGGTCGTGATCGATCTGCGACAGCATCTCGCGATCGGTCAGTCGCCGCACCGTCGTTGTGCCGCTGATGGCCACCTTGTGCAAAGCCTGTGCCGCCGCGTCGGCCTGCTCACCCGTGGGAAAAGAGATCACCACGTGATCGACCGGCTTGAAGACGCCGAAACTGCGCTCGTCCGATGTCATGAAAGCCCCTTGCGTTGTCGTCAATCGGTTCGTTGCCGCGGCACCGCCGCATGGTTTGCAACGGTCGTGGCCTTGGCGCTGAAGATCGTCGCCACCGGCCGCGTCTCGGGCAACAGGTACACCACTGGCTGTGCGCCCGCGACCGTCGGCTTCAAGACCTGCTCGTAGAACGCCTTCGGAATGTTGATGCAGCCGTACGAAATGCGGTTGTCGGCGATGCTGCGTGTGCGCAGACGCTGCTCGCGCCGGTCGCTGCGATGCACATCCTTGACCCGATGCATCGACACCGCGGCGTCGTAGTCGACCCAGATGATGTCGTCGCCCTTCAGGTTGCGCCCGTGTTCGCCGACGAAACGGCCGGCAGGCGTGGTGCGCTCGCCGGGCCTGACGCGCGACAGCGGCTTGTCGCCGATGCCGGGCACGCTGTCGTCGCCGCGTGCGAAGCCCAGCAGGATCGGCGTGCTTCCTTGCGGGCGCCCCTGCGCGTCGAACACCCACAGCCGCGTCTGCCGCTTGTCGATCACCACGAACGGCGCATCGCCGTTGTCTCGTGTGGCGTAGACGTGCCGCAATGCCGTCTGTGCATCCTTCGACAACGAAGCGGCACGATCCCACGACACCTTCAGCGGCGCCACCGCGGCTTGCGCCGGACCGCCGATGCATGCGCTGAGCAGGGCCAAGGCGCTGCACAGTTCAGCGCAGCGCGCACGCGTCGATCCGCTCCTGGCTCCACCTTGCATCGAGACTCTCCTTCTCGTGAGCGCACGGCTCTCCATGCCGAACCGCCTTCGACAACCATTTGGGCAAGCAGCGCGCCCGCGGCTGGGGTGCTACAGCAGGCGTTCGGCCATGCGGCCGATCTGCTCCATCATGCGTTTCGACAGGCCGCGTTCGCGCCAGCCGTCGAGTTGCACTGGGCGCGACTGCGCCACGTCGCGCTGAAACACGGCCTCCAGCTCCTTGCCGAAGTCGCTGCCGAGCACGATCGCGTTGATTTCGTTGTTGGCCACCCAACTGCGCCAGTCCATGTTGCTGGAACCGACGGTGGAGAACACACCGTCGATCACCGCGGTTTTGGCATGCATCACCGCCTGGTCCATCTCGTGGATGCGCACGCCGGCGCTCAGCAGCTCGTCGTAGTACGAACGGCCGGCATGCAGCACGAGCGTGAAGTCGCTGCGTCCGGGCAGGACCAGCGCCACGTCGACGCCGCGCCGCGCCGCGCCGGCCAGCGCCGCGATCATGTCGGAGCCCGGCGCGAAGTACGCCATCGTGAGGTGGACGCTGCGTCGCGAGGCTTCGACCGCCTGCAACAGCGCGGTGTAGATGCGATTGGTCGGATCGCGCGGATCGCTTTCGAGCACCTTGACCACCCGTTGCCCTGGTCTCGCATTGGCCGCCGCAGCTGCGGCGCCCAATGCACCTTGGCACCCTTGCGATGCCCACACGGTGCCGAAGCCGCTAGCGAAGGCGCGCACGACCGGGCCGCGCAGCTCGATGTGCGTGTCGCGCCAGCCGCGTTTGAGCATCTCGTCGTCGCTGTCGCTGCTGCCGCGGTTGGCCGATGAACCCGAGGAGTAGGCGCGACTGATGTTGATGCCGCCGGTGAATGCCACGTCTTCGTCCACCACCAGCACCTTGCGGTGGTTGCGATGGTTGATGCCCCAGTAGCCCGGCCGCTCGAGCGGGTTGACCGGGTTGAACTTGCACACCGCCACACCGGCTGCAGACAGCTTGTCGAAGTACTTTTCGTCGGTGGTGAACGAGCCCACGCCGTCGTACATCAGCGCCACCGACACGCCCTGCGACACCTTGCGCGACAGCAGGGCCGACAGTTCGTCGGCCATCTTGCTGTCTTCAACGATGTAGCTCTCGAGCAGCACACGCCCACGCGCGCGTTCGATCGCCGCCTTCATGGCGCCGAATGTCGCCGGCCCGTCCAGCAGCAGCTTCGTCGAGTTGCCGCGGTACAGATCGACCTCGCCGGACGCCGCCAGCACGCGCAGATGGTGCTCGGTGAGCTCTGCGTCGCCTTCTGCCTTGACTGCAGCCAGCACGCGTCGTTCTTCGGCCGGTGCCACAGCACCCGTGCGATCGCGCACCTGCACCTGTTGCGTCGTGGCGCCTCGCACGGGCTCGGGGCTGACACTTTCACGATCGGGCAATGACGTGCACGCCGCCATGGCGATCACCGTCGCATACGCACCGACGCGAACGACGAGGCGATGCAATCGATTGGGCACACGCGAACGCCGAGCGGTCCCGCAGTCCTTGCTGCAAAACCTACCGCCCGCGTCCGCGGCGTGCGTGAAGTGTTGGTTCTCTAGAGGCGTTTCGGTCCCATGACACATGGCTTGTGAAGGAGCGGCGCGATGCGGCGGCCCCGGTCAACGGCCCTTGCGGACCCACG
>DATKJN010000022.1:0-4329 GCA_035543655.1 Burkholderiaceae bacterium
CAGGTCCCAGCGCAAGGGCTGCAGACGCCAATCGAAATGGGTCAGCGCATGATCGATCGGCGGCAGCGCCACGCCCTGCCCCGACCATTGGGCCGCCTGTGCCTGCGCGGCCGCCAGGTCGCTCATCTCGGGCAGGCTCCACAGACCGGCCCAGACACCGGTTTCGGGTCGCCGCACCAACAACACCTCGTCCCGATGGCGCACCCACAACAGCGCATTGCTGCGCGCACCGCGGCGCAGCCGTCGGGTCTTCAGCGGCAACTCCGCCGCGCGGCCGGTGCGCCGGGCCACGCAGTCGCCATGCAGCGGACACACCAGGCAGCGGGGTTGGCGCGGCAGGCACACGGTGGCGCCAAGGTCCATCAAGCCCTGGGTGTAGGCCGGCATGTCGGCCGCCGCCGGCAGCAGCGAATCGGCGTGTTGCCACAACTCGCGCTGAGCGGCCGCGTTGGCCAGGTCGGCGTCGAACCCGACGTGGCGCGCCAGCACACGCTTGACGTTGCCATCGAGGATTGCCGCGCGTTCGTCGAAGCAGAACGCGGCGATCGCGGCGGCGGTCGAGCGGCCGATCCCGGGCAACTCGGCGAGAGCGGCACTGCTGCGCGGAAAGGCACCGCCGTGATCGGCCATCACCGTTCGTGCGCAGCGGTGCAGATGACGGGCGCGGCTGTAGTAGCCGAGGCCGCTCCACAACGCCAGCACGTCGTCGAGCGGCGCTGCGGCGAGTTTGGCGACGTCGGGGAACTTGGCCACGAAACGCTCGTAGTACGCGAGCGCCGTGACCACCTGCGTCTGCTGCAGCATCACCTCCGACAGCCAAACGCGATATGGATCGCGCTGGCCTTGCCACGGCAGGCCTTGGCGGCCTTGCTCACGCTGCCACGCAACGATGCGTTGGGCGACGGTTGGGTTCGACGCAGGCTTCGGTCGGCTCACCCGCGCAGGCTACAGGATTCGCGCAAAGCGCTTCCACCGCCCGGGCCACCGACCCGGCGTGCGCCTTCAGGCCGAGCCGCCGGCCGCTTCGGCAGGAGCTGCGCTGGGCGCGGGTTTGGCACGCACCAGCGACAGGTGCGGCGCGCGATCGGCGCTTTCGCTGACCGACGGCGTCTCTGCGGCCACCGCACGCAGCGCCGCGGCGAGCTCGTCGACCTTGCCGATCCACGTCGTAAGCCGCTCGTCCTGCGCCTGCACTTCGGTGATGCGGCGTTCCAGTTCACCGGCCGCACCCTGGATGCGCTCGAGCGCTTCGCGGCGGCGCTTGAACCCCTTGCGGCGGTCGCGCAGTTGCGATTCCATCTGCGCCGCATTGGAGCGGCTCCACATCTCGATGTCGCCGGCGGCGTTCTCGAACACCACGCGCAACTTGGACACCAGCATGCGCATGAAGTGGTCGAGGAATCCCGGCTCCGACAGGCGCCACGCGTTGGCAGCGCCGAGGTACTTGGTATAGCTGGATTCGATCAGGGCCAGCTCGCGCTCGTAGCGCTCCATGCCCGGCACCGCCGGCACCGACAGCGCAAAGCCGTATTCGGCGTTGAGTTGCTTGAAGGTGCCGTTGACCATCTGCTCGATCTCGCCGATCTTCTGCGTCGACTGCGTCATCATCGCGCGCAGCCGCTCGCACAGGCCCACGAACGCCTTGCGCGCGCCGAGCTTGAACCAGCTGGCATCGCTGGTCTTGCGCATCAGCGCGACTTCGTCGCGCACGCGGTCGCTCGACAGCATCTGCATCACCTGCTTGAGCTGGCGCGCGTGCACGGCCTTCAATGCAGTCAGGCGCACGGTGCAGCGTTCGAACTCGGCCGCATCGGCCTGGGTGCGCTCCAGCATCAACTTGACCTTGCTGCCGCTCTTGCCGCGCAGCCCGCGCAACTCGAGCAGTTGCTCGGTGAGTTGGCGACGCTGGTCGTTGAGGCGGCGCGTCGCATGCAGGCGCAGCGCCTCCATGCCGTCGACCGCGATGCGCCCGACAACAGCACTGCGCTGCGGCATCAGCTGCGCCGACAGGGCCTCTTCGAGCACCGGCAGGCGGCTGGCCTGCACTGCGGCCTCGTTGCCGGCCACGCGAGCGGTTAGCGCATCACGCGCCGACAACGGGAACACGCGCGCAGGGTCGATCGAAAGGGTCTGCGCCACCACCTCGCACTGCTTGGCGACCTGCTGCTCGACCTCTTCGCGAGTGCTCAGCGGGTCGGCCAACGTGTCGATCTTGTTCAGCACCACGAAACGCTCGAGCGCGCGGCCGTCGAGGTGCTCGCGCCAGATCTCGAGATCGGACTTGGTCACGCCGGTGTCGGCGCCGAGGATGAACACCGTGGCGTGCGCGGACGGCAGCAGGCCGAGCGTCAGCTCGGGCTCGGCACCGATCGCGTTCAGGCCCGGCGTGTCGATCACCACCAGGCCGCGCTTGAGCAACGGATGCGGATAGTTGATCAACGCGTGGCGCCATGCCGGCACCTCGACCTTGCCGTCGGCCCCCTGCGGCGGGTTGTCTTCCGGGTGTTCGTCGTTCCAGAAACCCAGCTGACGCGCTTCCTCGAGCGACACCTGCGTGGTGCGCTTCACCTCGCTCAGCGCCTCGGCCAGTTGCGCCGCCTCCATCACGGGCAACTCGATGCGCTTCCACATGTCGGGACGCTCGCGCAAGTCGGCCAACGACACGGCGCGCAGCCGCGTGTCGATCGGCAGCAGCGACACGCCCGGCGGTTGTTCCGGATCCCACGCCAGTTCGACCGGACACATCGTGGTGCGGCCCGGCGTGGCCGGCAGGACGCGGCGCCCGGCGTCGGCGAAGAAGATCGCGTTGATCAGTTCGGACTTGCCGCGCGAAAACTCGGCGACAAACGCCAGCACAAGCCGATCGCTGGCCAAGCGCTGGCGCAGCGCATCGATCTGCGCCGCAGCCGAAGCGTCACGCAGTTCGTGGTCGACCAGGAATGCCGAGAACTGCTCGACCGAGCGGTCGAGCGCGCGGCGCCAATCGGCCAGTGCGTCCAGGCGGCGCGCGAGTGTGGAAGTCATTGGGCCCAAACAGAATTCAAGCCGGACGATGCTAGCGCAGACCCTCCGCGCTGCTTGCAACGCGATACATCTGCTGACAGGCCCTGCAGCGGCGCCGCCACATAGTGCGCACCCCAGCGGTGTCCCGCACGCCACAGCGCGGGCAAACGGCCGCGACCAGCCCGGTCAGCGTCGCTGGCAACTGGGGCAGAAGAAGGTCGAGCGCTGGCTTTGCACGACGCGGCGCACCTCGGTCCGACAAGTCGGGCATGCCTGACCTTCCCGTCCGTAGACCCGCGCATTGGTCTGAAACTCGCCAGCCATGCCGTGCGCATCGCGGAAGTCGCGCAGCGTCGAGCCGCCCAGTGCCACCGCTTCGGACAGCACGTCTCGCAACGCGTGCAACAAGCGCTCGCAACGCGGCAGCGAAAGCCGGTTGCAGCGCGTGCGCGGGTCGATGCCGGCCCGGAACAGCGACTCGCAGGCGTAGATGTTGCCGGCGCCGACCACGATGTCGCCGGCCAGCAGGGCCGCTTTGATCGAAGTGCGCCGGCTGCGGCAGGCGGTGTGCAACGCCTGCGCGGTGAAGCCCGCATCGAACGGCTCGGCGCCCAGACTGCCGAGCAAACGCAGCGCCGGTGGTGCGTCGAGCGCGTCGGACCAGAGCACGGCACCGAAGCGTCGCGGGTCGGTGAGGCGCAAGACCCCGGCCGTGCTGATCAGTTCGAAGTGGTCATGCACACCGCGCGGGGGGGCGTCGCGCTCATGAAGCGCCAACGATCCCGACATGCCGAGGTGCCACAACAACCCGCCGCTTCGCTTGGTGCCCTGCAACGGCATCCAGATGTATTTCCCGCGTCGCGACAAGGGGCCGATGGCCAGATCGTGCAGGGTGCGCGGCGCCACGCCGAGCGGCCAGCGCAGCGGCTTTCCCACGTGGACCGAGCGCACCCGGGCCCCGTGCAAGCGGTCGGCCAGACCGATTCGCGTGACCTCCACCTCGGGCAACTCGGGCATGCGCGGATTATCCCTGCCACCTCTGGGTCAGCGGCCTAGAATGGGTTCGAACTTTCGGGAGTTGCTGGTGCGCGTTCGCGGCAATGGCGGTCGTGTGGTGTTCAGTGGGCTGTTGACCGCAGTCGTGTTGGCCTGCGCACCGGGCTGGGCGCAGGTGCAGGGGCCCACGGCCGGCGAGCCGCAGCCGGCGTTGCCGAAGACGCCTCCTGAAAACTCAACGCTCGATGCCCCGCTGTTCTATCAACTGCTGATCGGCGAACTCGAGTTCAGCGCCGGTCGAGCCGGCTCGGCCTACGAAGTGGTGCTAGA
>DATKJN010000023.1:0-4485 GCA_035543655.1 Burkholderiaceae bacterium
TCCGCGCCTACGAAGAGCAGATGGCAGCGATCGAAAAGCTCGGCGGCCGCCTGATCGTGATGGCGAGCCGCGCGCTGGCGCGCGTGGCCAAGAGCCCGGCCGACTACGAGCGCGTGTACGACCGCGTGCTGTCGCAGGCCAAACAGCCGGTGATCCTGCACTGGCTGGGCGACATGTTCGACCCGGCGCTCAAGGGCTATTGGGGCAGCGACGACGTCGACGCCGCGATGGCCACCGCGCTCGGCATCATCGGCGCGCACGCGGCCAAGGTCGACGGCATCAAGATCTCGCTGCTCGACAAGGACAAAGAGATCGCGATGCGCCGCCGGCTGCCCGCCACCGGCGGGGCCGACGGCAAGGGCGTGCGCATGTACACCGGCGACGACTTCAACTACGCCGAGCTGATCGCCGGCGACGGCGTCGGCGGCTCACCGAACCAGCAGCGCAGCGACGCGCTGCTCGGCATCTTCGACGCGATCGCACCCGCGGCGAGTGCCGCGCTGGCCGCGCTGGCCGCGGGTGACGCGGTGCGCTTCCACCAGATCCTCGAACCCACGGTGCCGCTCAGCCGCCACGTCTTCAAGGCGCCGACGCGCTTCTACAAGACCGGGGTGGTGTTCATGGCCTGGCTCAACGGCCATCAGAGCCATTTCATCATGGTCGGTGGACAGCAGAGCACGCGCTCGCTGCCGCACCTGGCCGAGCTGTTTCGCCTGGCCGATGCCGCCGGGTTGATCGAGCAGCCCGATCTCGCGGTGCGCCGCATGCAGACCTTGATGGCACTGCACGGCATGGCCTGACCCTGCGGAGAAACCAATGACCCCGATCCGACACACCACCGTCGCGCTGGCCGCGCTGCTTGCCGCGCTGCCTGCCACCACCCTCGCCCAATCCTGGCCGGAGCGCCCGGTGCGTTTGGTGATCCCGTTTCCACCCGGCGGCACGCTCGACAAGGTGGGCCGCATGCTGGCGCAGGAGCTGGGCAAGAGCCTGGGCCAGACCTTCATCGTCGAGAACAAGCCCGGCGGCAACGGCGTGATCGGCGGCGACTCCGTGGCCAAGGCGCCAGCCGACGGCTACACGCTGCTGTTCAACGCCAGCACCTTCGTCACGGCACCGATGACGATGAAGTCGGTGCCGTACAAGGTGCAGGCCGACTTCGTGCCGATCAGCCTGGTGGCGCAGGCGCCGTTGTCGATCGCCATCGGCAACAAGCTCGGCGTGCAAGACGTCAAGGGTCTGGTCGCCGCCGCCAAGGCCAAGCCCGGCGCCCTGAACTTCGCGGTCGGCTCGATCGGCTCTGCCGGTCACCTGTGCACCGTGCGCCTCGAGCAGGCGGCCGGCATCAGCGTCGGCATCGTGCCGTACAAGGGCACGGCGCCGGCATTCCAGGATCTGATCGGCGGGCAGATCGAGGGATTCATCGATCCGGTGCTCGGGTCGGTGCAATTCCATCGCGGCAAGCAGCTGCACGTGGTGGCGGTTACCGCGGCCAAGCGACTGCCCAATCTGCCCGACGTGCCCACCGCCTCGGAAACGCTGCCCGGCTTCGAGTGCGCGAGCTGGTACGGACTGTGGGCGCCGGCCAAGACATCGATCGACATCGTCGACAAGCTCAACGCCGCGGTGAACAAGGCACTCGGTGGTGAGATGCGCGAACGCTTGGTCGCCGATGGCCTCGTGCCCGGCGGTGGCAGCCCCGCCGACTTCGCCAAGTTCCAGGCCGACGACATTGCCGCGTCGGGCAAGATCATCGCGGAGAAGAAGATCAGCGTGGAGCAGTGACGGTGAACAGACCCCCACGCTCACTGCGTTCGCTGCCCCCCGAGGGGGGTGAGCTCGGACGCGGACAGTCCAGTGGACTGGCCGCGCCGGGCGAACGGCTGATCCGAGAGGATCAGCGCGGCCTGCAAGGCCGTCAGCGGCTTCGGGCGGCCGGGCGCCGCTGACCATGCGCGCGCTCGTCACCGGCACCAGCTCGGGCATCGGCGCCGCGATTGCGCGGCGGCTGTTGGCCGACGGGTGGCAGGTGCTCGGGTGGGATCTGGCCGATGCGGCGATCGGGCACGATCTCTTCACCCCGTGGTCGGTGGACTTGTGCGACGGCGCGCGCATCGACGTTGCGATCGACGCGATGTTCGACGCCGGCACACCGCAAGCGTTCGTGCACGCGGCCGGCGTGTTGCGCGTCGCGCCGCTCGGCGAGCTGCAGCCCGACGACGGTGACGTCATGTGGCGTGTGCACGCGCAGGCCGCAACGCGCATCGCCAACGCCGTGCTGCCGGCGATGCGCGCCGAGCGGCACGGCCGCGTGGTGTTGATCGGCAGCCGCGTGACGCACGGCATGCCGGGCCGCAGCCAGTACGCCGCGAGCAAGGCGGCGCTGGTCGCGCTGGCGCGCAGCTGGGCCGCCGAGGTGGTGGCCAACGGCGTCACGGTCAACGTCGTGTCGCCCGCGGCCACCGACACGCCGATGCTGACCGACCCGCAGCGCGCCGGCAGCGCGCCGCGCGTGCCGCCGATCGGCCGCCTGATCCATCCCGACGAGGTGGCGGCGCTGGTGGCTTACCTGCTGTCGCCCGACGCCGCGGCGATCACCGGGCAGGACATCGCCATCTGCGGCGGGGCGTCGTTGCCGCGATGAAGGATGCCGTCGGCCTCGTCGGCCTCGGCCTCGTCGGCCGCGCGCTCGCGCACCGCTTGTCGATCGCCGGCGGTACGGCGATCGGCTTCGATCGCAGTGCCCAGGCGTGCGCCGAGTTTGCGCAAGGTGGCGGGCGCGTTGCCGCCTCGCTGGCCGAGCTGGGCACGCATTGCGAACACGTCGTGCTCGCGGTGTTCGACACCGCGGGTGTGCTGGAGGTGGTCGAAGGCCTGCTCGGCTGCACAACGCTGCGCGCCGTTGTCGACTGCTCCACCGGCGACCCCGATGCCCTGCAAGCACTCGCCGCACGCCTCGCCGACCGCGGCATCGATTTCATCGAAGCGCCGCTGTCGGGCTCGAGCCAGCAGATCCAGCAAGGCACCGCGACGATGCTGCTCGGCGCCGAGCCCGCGGCGCTGCAACGCCATGGCGCGCTGCTGGAGGCGTTGTCTTCCCAGCGCATCGTCGTGGGCGGGCCCGGAATGGGCGCGCGCGCCAAGCTCGCGACCAACCTCGTGCTCGGGCTCAACCGCGCCGCGCTGGCCGAGGGCATGGTGTTCGCCGAGCGCATCGGCATCGCGCCCGACGCGTTCTTGAAGCTCGTGCTCGCCACGCCGGCACGATCGGATGCCGCGCTGGCCAAAGGCGAGCGCATGGTGCGCGGCGACTTCGAGCCGCAGTCGCGCATCCACCAGCACCTGAAGGACGTCAACCTGATGCTCGAACAGGCGGCGGCGGCCCGGCAACGCCTGCCGCTGTCCGAAGTGCATGCCGCGCTGCTGCGCGCCGCGGTCGCCGCCGGCGACGGCGAGCTCGACAACGCGGCGATCATCCGGCAGATCCGGCGCGCCACCTCCTGAACTCGATCCCCATGCGCGACTTCTCGCAAGACCACCGCTGGCTGTCGGTCAACACCGCCACCGTGCGCAAGCAACGCGGCCAGGATTGGCCGCTGCCGCAGATCCTCGATGCCTGTGCCACGCGCGGCATCCGTGCCATTTCGCCGTGGCGCGACCAGGTGCATGCCGCCGGCCTCGACACGATCGCGCGCCAGGTCAAGGCCCTCGGCCTCGACCTTTCGGGCTATTGCCGCGGTGGCCTGTTCACGCACACCGATGCCGCGTCGCGCCAGGCGGCGCGCGACGACAACCGCCGCGCGCTCGACGAAGCCTGCACGCTGAACGCCGCCTGCCTGGTGCTGGTGGTCGGCGGCCTGCCCGGTGCGCTCGCCGGCAAGCCGGCGCACCGCGACATCACCGGCGCTCGCGCACAGGTGACCGAGGGCATCGCCGCCTTGCTCGACGATGCGCGCGAGCGCCGCATGCCGCTGGCGATCGAACCGCTGCACCCGATGTACGCGGCCGACCGCGCCTGCATCAACACGCTGGAGCAGGCGCTCGATGTCTGCGATCGGCTCGATCCGCAACGCAGCGGCCTGCTCGGCGTGGCCGTCGACGCCTACCACGTGTGGTGGGACCCCAAGCTGCACGCGCAGATCGCGCGCGCCGGTAGAGAGCGCCTGCTGGCGCTGCACGTGTGCGACTGGCTGGTGCCGACCACCGACCTGTTGAACGACCGCGGCATGATGGGCGACGGCGTGATCGACCTGAAGGCCCTGCGCGCGTCGGTCGAGGCCCAGGGCTTCGCCGGCTACAGCGAAGTCGAGATCTTCTCGGCAGCCAACTGGTGGCAGCGCGACGGCGGCGAGGTGCTCGACACCTGCATCCAGCGCCACCGGCTCTGCGTGTAGCGATGACCGTTCTCGGGCAGGAGCGGACAGCCTGAGAGCTTGCCCAAAAGCGGTTGCCCGCCACCAATTGGGCTGAAGGCAAGGGTCGTTT
>DATKJN010000024.1:0-3812 GCA_035543655.1 Burkholderiaceae bacterium
GGCGGCGATGATGTGGAAGCTGCCGCCGGGCTGGCCTTTCCGATACAGCGCCGCGCCGAAGTTGTGGCGTTGCCATGACGCGCGGTGCACCACTTCCCACAGCTCGACGTCGCCGAAACCGCTGAAGAAGTCGAGCGAGCGCAACAGGTTGAAGCGCTCCGAGTCAAGCACCTCGCGCAGGCCGGCGCGTGGCACCTCGCGTCTGGCCACCAGCGTGGACAACGCCTGCGCGAATGCATCCCAGTCGGCATAGCGGTGGTTGCGCGACTTCGACAATGCGCGCTGCACGATCGCATCGAGCCCGTCGGGCACGCCATCGCGCAGGCCCACCAACGGCGGCGCGTCGGCGTTGCAGATCTGGTGCATCAGCGCGGCCTGGTGGCCGGCGTCGAACGGCGGCCGGCCGGCGATCAGGTGGTACATCACAGCCGCCAGCGAGTACTGGTCGGCACGCGCATCGAGGTCGGCGCCATCGAGCTGCTCGGGCGACATGTAGGTCAGCGAGCCGACGCGAAACACCTGCGTGCGCTGCGTGTCCAGGTTGAGCGCGCTGCCGAAGTCGGTGATCTTGACGTCGCGCACGCCACCGCCTTCCACGCTGGCCAGCAGGTTGGCGGGCTTGACGTCGCGGTGGATCAGACCCTGGCGGTACACATAGCCGAGCGCCATCGCGCACTTGAAGCCCAGCTCGACGATCTGTTCGAGCGACAGCAGCGTGTCAGGCCGGCAGTACTCGCGCAACGTGGCGCCGGGCACGTACTCCAGCACCAGATAAGGCTCGTGCGGGTCGTCGACGGCGTCGTACAGCTGCACGACGTTGGGGTGCTTCAAGCGCCCGACCAGCGCGGCTTCGGCGGCGAAGAAGCGCGAGGTGAAGTGCGCATCCATCGGGTCGGCCAGCGTCGATCGGCGCACGCGCTTGATCGCCACCAGGCGATCGTGGAACTCGTCGCGTGCCAGGAACACCTCGCTGGTGGCGCCCTCGCCGAGACGCGAGCGCACGGCATAGCGGCCGATGCGCTGCGGCAGCTCGGGTGCCGCAGCGGCGCTGGCCTTCGATGCGACGTGACGCGCTGCTTTCGCCATCGAGGTTCAGTGCAAGAGATGCAACCCATTGTCGGATGGATTGCCGACACGCGTGCACCGAACAATGCGCCATTTCGCAAGGCATTGCCCGCTTGTGGCCGGCTGGAGCAAGGGTCCCCATAAAATCGGCCGATGATCCAAGCCAAGGAGGAGCTGCTGCAGGCGCTGCACAGCGCACTGACACAGCTGGCCCCCGAGGCTGCAGGGCAGGCGGCGTTCGAGTCGCCCAAGCATGCCGAGCACGGCGACCTCGCGGTCACCGCCGCCATGGGCTTGGCCAAGGCGCTGCGCAAGCCACCGCGCGACATCGCCGCCAGCCTGGTGTCTGCGCTGAAGCGCGAACAGGCCGTGCAGCGTTGGGTCGAGGCGCTGGAGATCGCCGGCCCGGGCTTCGTCAACCTGCGCCTCAAGCCGCAAGCACGCCAGCGCATCGTCAGCGAAGTGCTGCAGGCCGGCGAGCGCTTCGGCCATCGCCATGCGCACGGTGGCCGCGTGATGGTGGAGTTCGTGTCGGCCAACCCCACTGGCCCGCTGCACGTGGGCCACGGCCGCAACGCGGCGCTCGGCGACACGGTGTGCAACCTGCTGGCCACGCAGGGCTGGTCGGTGACGCGCGAGTTCTACTACAACGACGCTGGCGTGCAGATCGTGAAGCTCGGCACTTCGGTACAGGCGCGTCTGCAGGGCCTGAAGCCCGGCGATGCACGCTGGCCCGAGGCAGCCTACAACGGCGAGTACATCGCCGACATCGCCGCCGACTTCCTGGCCAGGCAGACCGTGCGCGCCGACGACCGCGAGGTCACTGCCAGCGGCGACGTCGACGACCTCGACGCGGTCATGCGCTTCGCGGTGGCCTACCTGCGCCACGAGCAGGACCTGGACCTGCGCGCGTTCGGCGTGCACTTCGACACCTACTACCTCGAATCGAGCCTGTACACCGACGGGCGTGTCGAGCGGGCGGTGCAGCAGCTGGTCGCCGCCGGCAAGACCTACGAGCGCGACGGCGCGTTGTGGCTGAGGACCACCGACTACGGCGACGACAAGGACCGCGTGATGCGCAAGTCCGATGGCACGTACACCTACTTCGTGCCGGATGTCGCATACCACGTGAGCAAGTGGGAACGCGGCTTCACCAAGGTGATCAACGTGCAGGGCAGCGACCACCACGGCACCGTGACGCGCGTGCGCGCCGGGCTGCAGGCGGCCGGCGTGGGCATCCCGAGCGGCTATCCGGACTATGTGCTGTACAAGATGATCACGGTGATGAAGGGCGGCGAGGAGGTCAAGATCTCCAAACGCGCCGGCAGCTACGTGACGTTGCGCGATCTGATCGAATGGACCAGCCGCGACGCGGTGCGCTTCTTTCTCAGCAGCCGCAAGTCCGACACCGAGTTCGTGTTCGACATCGATCTGGCGCTCAAGCGCAACGACGAGAACCCGGTGTTCTACGTGCAGTACGCGCACGCGCGCATCTGTTCGGTGCTGTCGCTGTGGGCCAGCGAGCGCGCGGCCGACGCGCGGCCGGCCACCGAGACCGAGCTCGAACGGCTGACCGCGCCGAGCGAGACCGCGCTGATGCGCGAGCTGGCGCGCTTCCCCGAGGTGTTGTCGCGCGCCACCGATGAATTCGCGCCGCACGACCTGGCGTTTTATCTGCGCGACGTCGCGGCCGCGTTCCACACGTACTATTCGGCCGAACGGTTCATGGTCGACGATGCGGCGCTGGCGCGCTCGCGCATGGCCCTGTTGGGCGCCACGCGTCAGGTGTTGCGCAACGGCTTCGAGGTGCTGGGCATCTCGGCGCCGGACAGCATGGCGCGTGAATCGAACGAGGAGTCTTGATGAACATTCGCCGGGTCGCCCAGCGGTCGCCCTCCGCACAACGCGGCGGCTTCGTGATGGGGCTGATCGTCGGCCTGCTGGTCGGGCTGGCGCTGGCGCTGGCCGTGGCCTTGTACGTCACCAAGGCGCCGGTGCCGTTCGTCAACAAGGTGCAGCAGCGCACGCCGGAACAAGACGCGGCGGAGGTCGAGCGCAACAAGAATTGGGATCCCAACGCGCCACTGGCCAACAAGCCGGCCGCGCCGCGCCCCACCGGCACGCCGCCGCCGGGCATCAACCCAGTCCCGCCGCCGGGCATCACCCCGGTGCCGCCGCGAGCCGCCTCGGCGGCCACCGAACCGGCGCGCGCGCAGCGCGACCCGGCCGCGATCCTGTCCGGCCGCGAGTCATCGCCGCCGATCGCCATCGCGCCGCAGTCAGCCAAGCCCGGGGTCGATCCGTTTGTCTACTTCGTGCAAGTGGGTGCGTTCAGCAAGGCGGAGGATGCGGAGGCGCAGCGCGCCAAGCTGGCCATGCTGGGCCACGCCGCCAAGGTCACCGAACGCGAACAGTCGGGTCGCATGATGTACCGCGTGCGTCTGGGGCCGTTCCAGGTGCGCGACGAGGCTGAAGCGACGCAGGTCAAGCTCCAGTCCGCCGGCGAGACCGCGGCCTTGGTGCGCGTGGAACGTTGACGCCAATCCGCACCCAACGCGCACGACACACAACCAAGAAGGGATCCTTCATGAACCGCCGACGCTTCAACCTCAGCTGGGCAGCCGCCTGCGGCACGGTTTGCATGCCGCGGCTGGCCTGGGCACAGGGTGCGCCGGCGGAGGGCAAGGATTACGTGCGCCTGGCCCAGCCGGTGCCGATGCCCTCTTCGGGCAAGATCGAGGTGGTCG
>DATKJN010000025.1:0-7853 GCA_035543655.1 Burkholderiaceae bacterium
CTGCGCCACTGCACGCCATACACCGGCCCGAGCTCGCCCTCGGGACTGGCCCATTCATCCCAGATCGTCACGCCGCGTTCTTGCAGCCAGCGTGCGTTGGAGTCGCCGCGCAGGAACCACAACAACTCGAGTGCAATGCTCTTGAAGTGCACCTTCTTCGTGGTGACGAGCGGAAAGCCCTCGCGCAGGTCGAAGCGCATTTGGTGACCGAACACGCTGCGCGTGCCGGTACCGGTGCGATCGGTCTTCGCCATGCCGTGCGTGAACACATGGCGCATGAAGTCTTCGTACTGCGAGCGCGCAGGGCGTGGCGTGGACATGCGGCGCATTCTAGGGCGACGGCACAACAGCCTCGCCGCCATGCACGTCGAACTGCATCGCTGCCAGCCGGGCGTACAAGCCACCCCGTGCCACCAGTTCGACATGGGTGCCGGTGTCGACGATGCGGCCCTGGTCGAGCACCACGATGCGGTCGGCACGCTGCACGGTGGCCAGCCGGTGCGCGATGACGAGCGTGGTGCGATCCTTCATCGCGGCCTCGAGCGCGGCCTGCACCATGCGCTCGCTCTCGGCATCCAGCGCGCTGGTGGCTTCGTCGAGCAGCAGCAGCGGCGGGTTCTTCAGCATCGCGCGCGCGATCGCGATGCGCTGCCGCTGCCCGCCCGACAGCCGCACGCCGCGTTCGCCGAGAAAGCTCGCGTAGCCATCTGGCAGTGCGCTGATGAAGTCGTGGGCGAAGGCCGATCGCGCGGCGGCAATCACTTCGTCGTCGCCAGCCTCGGGTCGGCCGTAGCGGATGTTCTCCATCGCGCTGGTCGAGAACACGGTGCTGTCCTGCGGCACGATGCCCACGCGGCGGCGCAGGTCGGCCAGCGCCACCTCGTGCACCGGGACCCCGTCGAGGCACACGCGGCCGCTCCTCACATCGTAAAAGCGCAGCAGCAGCTGCAGCAGCGTGCTCTTGCCGGCGCCGCTCGGGCCGACCAGCGCCACCGTCTCGCCGGGCCGCAACTGCAAGGTCACATCGTGCAGTGCGGCGTGCTGCGGCCGAGACGGGTAGTGGAAGTTGACCTGCTCGAACAGCACCGACGACCCGCCGATCACGGCGGGCAACGCGCGCGGCCGGGCGGGCTCTTGCACCGGCGAGAGCGCGGCCAGCAGCTCCATCAGCCGCTCGGTGGCGCCGGCGGCGCGCAGCAGGTCGCCGTACACCTCGGACAACACCGCGACGCTGCTCACGAGGATGATCACGTAGACCACCGTCTGCCCGAGGTGGCCCGCGCTGATCTGGCCGGCCAGCACGGCCTGCGTGCCCTGGTACAGGCCCCACAACAAGGTGCCGAAGGTCGCGGTGATGATGAACGCCACCAACGCGGCGCGCACCCGCGTGCGCTTGCGCGCGGTCTGAAACGCCTCTTCGGTCGAGCGATCGAAGCGTGCTTCTTCTCGCGGCTCCTGCGCGAAGCTCTGCACCACGGGCACCGCGTTCAGCACCTCGGCGGCGATCGCGCTCGAATCGGCCACGCGATCCTGGCTGGCGCGGCTCAGGCGCCGCACGCGCCGGCCGAACAGCAGCGACGGCAGCACCACCAGCACAAGGATGCCGAGCACCTGAGTCATCACGTACGGGTTGGTGACGATCAACATGGCCAGCGCACCGATGCCCATCACGCCGTTGCGCAGGCCCATGCTGAGGCTGGAGCCGACCACGGTCTGCACGAGCGTGGTGTCGGTGGTCAGACGCGACAACACCTCGCCGGTCTGCGTGGTTTCGAAGAACTCGGGGCTTTGGCGCAGCACGTGCGCGTAGACCGCATTGCGCAGATCGGCCGTCACGCGCTCGCCGATCCAGCTCACCATGTAGAAGCGCGCTGCCGAGAACAGGCCGAGCGCCAAGCCGACGAGAAACAGCGCGAAGAAGTGCCCGCGCAAGGCCATCAGCCGCTCGCCGGGATCGGCCGCGATCAGCCCTTGATCGATCAACGACTTCAAGGCCAATGGCAGCACCAGCGTGCTGACCGCTGCGCCCACCAGGAACACCAGCGCCAGCAGGATGCGGCCGCGGTAGGGGCGCAGGAACGGCAGCAGGCCCGACAGCGATCGCGCCGAGCCCTTGGCTTCGAGGCGGCGCAGCGCAGGGCCCGGTGCGCTCAGCGTCGAGGCGCCATCGGCGGTTGGCATCGCGGCAGTCTACGTTGCACGTGCGGCCGGCGCGGATTCAGCGCTTGGTGTCCTTCGCACCGGCCGGCGATCGCGCAGCGCCGCGCACGCCGTCGCGGCCGCGTCGTGCGAGCGCATCGCGAAGCAGATACTCCACTTGCGCATTGGCGCTGCGCAGTTCCTGCGCAGCGAGGCGTTCGATCTCGGCCCACAACTCGGCATCGATGCGCAGCAGGTACGCTTTTTTGTCAGTCGAGGCCATGGAAGTTTGCTTGGGTCGATATGGCGCGCGATCCCCGTGCGCCGCGCGCAGGGGCCAAGCGAGCGTGCTGATGTGCCAGAAACCCCAATGTCAGCGCGATCATTTCATGTCGGGGTGGCCAAGGCGGGCGGCGCTTGGTGCGGCGCGCGACCGGCGGTGGTGGGATGGACATGTTTATCGAATCGATATCATTCTAATAACAACGCAGCGACCGTCAAACCAGCGTGGCTGCGCGTTGGCACTGACGATCCGCGCCGTGCCGCTGTGGGTGGCGGTCCTGTTCGGGGAATCTCCGGGCATTCGAATGAGGGGGTGATGCACTGCAGCGGTGTTGCGCACCCGAAACGAGGTTGGCGGCGGCCGACTCGATTCGAGGCAGTTGGTCATAATCGTCTCATCGTGTCGCACGAACTGCCCTCTCAGTCTGACTGGATCACGCGCGCCAGCCGAACGCTGGTGCATCTGGGCTTCGTGCCGTCGCTGGCGTTGGTCACCGTGGTGCTGGTGCCGGTGTTCGCGATGCTGGCACCGTTCCTCGTGCTGTTGCTGGGTGTCGGTTCGCCGATGGCCGCGGCACAGATCGGCGCCCTGTCGGCGCTGATCCTGGTGCCGTGCATCGGCGCGGTCGTGCTGCGCTTGCTGTTTCAGCTCGAGCGGGCGCGGGCACGCCTGGCCGTGCTGGCCACACAAGATGCGCTCACCGGCGTGCACAACCGGCGCTACTTCTTCGAGATCGCCGAACGCGAATGGCAACGCTGCAAGCGTTATAGCGAAGACGCCGCGCTGCTGCTGATCGACGCCGACAACTTCAAGTCGATCAACGATCTGCATGGCCACCTGTGCGGCGACAAGCTTCTGGTGGCGATCGCGCGCGCGGTGCGCGCCACGCTGCGCACCACCGACCTGATGGCGCGTTTCGGCGGCGAAGAACTCGTGATCCTGCTGCCGCACACCGATCCGCTGGGCGCACTCGACGTGGCCGAGCGCATCCGCGAGCGCGTGGCCGGTGGCCGGCTCGACTGGCACGGCGAGAAGGTGGGCATCACGGTCAGCGTGGGCGTTGCCTCCTACGGCGGCGACGACCGCACCCTCGACGCGCTGGTGCACGACGCCGACCTCGCGCTCTACGCCGCGAAGAAGGCCGGCCGCAACTGCGTACGCGCCGCGCCGATCCGGCCGCGCCGCAGCGGCGAAGCCCACCGCGAAACCTCCAAGTAGCGCCCGCGCGCCGTGGCGCGTTGGCCGTGGTGCGCGCGATGGGCGCCTGATGTCGCAGGCGTACAAGCGCGCGGCGTCGGCAGCCCGCACAATGGAGGCAGCAAACCCTTCGCAACAGGAGCAATCCCATGCGCGTGGCCGGCGATGACCTGCACCTGCACAACGAGTACCTGCGCAACTGCTGGTACGTGGCCGCTTGGGCCCATGAACTGATCGACGGCAAGCTGCTGGCGCGCACGATCCTCGATCAGCCGATCCTGCTCTACAAGGGCGACTCGGGGCGCGCGGTCGCGCTCGACGACCGCTGCTGCCATCGCGGCGCGCGGCTGTCGCAGGGGCGTCTCGAAGGCGACTGCGTGCGTTGCATGTATCACGGGTTGAAGTTCGACGGCAGCGGGGCGTGCGTGCAGATCCCGGGGCAGGACAGCGTGCCCAAAGGCATGGGCGTGCGCGGATACCCGATCGTTGAGCGCGATTCGCTGGTGTGGATCTGGATGGGCGAGGCCGACAAGGCCGATGAGAACCTGATCGTCGACTTTCCGTACCTGCGCGAGCCGGGCTGGCGCGGCGTGCCCGACTACCTGCACTACGACGCCAACTACCTGCTGATCGTCGACAACCTGGCCGACTTCGCGCACCTGGCGTTCGTGCACCGCCACACGCTCGGCGGCTCGGAAGAGTACGCGTTCAAGACCAAGCCGGTCGAGGTCGAGCGCCAGCCGCGCGGCTTTCGCGTCAAGCGGATGCACATGGATGCCGAGGTGCCGCCGTTCCATCGCAAGGTCACGCGCAGCGACGCGCGCATCGACCGCTGGAACGTCGGCACGATGCACATCCCAGGCATCTTCTTCCTGGAGTCGGGCTTCGCGCCCGCGGGCTCGGGCATCGACCGCGGCGACATCTCGCAGGCAAAGCAGTATCGCAACTGCCAGTTCTTCACCCCTGAGACGGCGAAGACGACGCACTTCTTCTGGAACTACCTGCACAACTGGAACCTCAACGATCCGACGATCGAGCTGTCGCTGCACGACTCGATGGTCGAGGGCTTCCACGAAGACAAGGCCATCATCGAGCAGCAGCAGCGCACATTCGAAGCCGATCCGAACTTCCGCATGCACCCGATCGCGGCCGACGCGCCGCTGGCGCATTTTCGCCGCGTGCTGGCGCAGATGATTGCGCAGGAGAAAGGCGCCGCGCTCGCGGCCTGAGCTCCAGAGCTACATCGCCAGCGGTCGCACGTAGCCGGTCATCTCGAGGTAGCCGCGGCCCACGCGCTGGCCACGCGCGTCGATCAGGTCGGACAGGCCTTCCCAGTACACCGCGCCGTTGCTCGAGCGGCCGTCGAGCTCTTGCGAATCCATCAGCGCGCGCAACTCGAAGGACCCCGCCGGCGTCGCGATCTGCCACTGCACCGGGTAGCGCGCCTGCGTGGCAGGGCTCACCCAGGTGCGCCGGGGCGTGAAGCCGAGCTCGCCGTGGTCGAACGTGCGCACGCGGCCGTCGGCGCCACGGTGCGTGCCGCCCGACCACAAGGTGCTGCCGTCGGCGCGGCGCAGCCGAAAGCCCATCAGCGCGCCGCCGTCGTCGAGGTTGATGCCGAACCAGTCCCAGCCCACTGCGCCGGGCGGCATGTACTCGTCGCTCCACTCATGGTCGAGCCACGCCGTGCCCTGCAGATCCTGCGTGCGCGAATCGCGTTCGATGCGCGCGCGCACGCGCAGATGCGGCAGGCTGTAGTAGTGGCTGGCCTGCTGCGGCAGCGGACCCTTGCGCGAATATCCGGCCTGGCCCTGCAACAGCACCGGCTGCACGGCCTGCATCTGCAGCGTGAGCTTGAACGCCGCATGCGCGCCGCCGACTTCGCTGTCATAGCGACCGCCCGGTGCGGCGCCGCTGCGTCGCAGCCACCACGTGCCGAGCCGCACGTCGGTGTCGTCGAGGCCGGCATGGCCGTCGCGCGCCGCTTCGTCACCCGACCAGCGCTGCAGGCGCTGCAATTGCCAATGCCGTTGCGCACCGATGTCGCTCAACGCGGCGTGCGCGAAGAGCAACTGCCGTGGCGCGAAGCGGCCGGGCAGCGACGCCGCGAGTCCGGTGCGGTGGCGGAAAAACGTGACCTGGAAGCCGAGCGGCGACGCATTGCCAGGCGGCTCGAGCCAGCCGGTGGCGTACCACCACTCGTTGCGCGAGCCGGCGTGCGCGCCATGGTCGCGCGGCCAGCGCCACACGCGGCCCTCGCGCACCGCATCGCCGTCGGCCTGCGCCCACAACGAGGTCGGTGCTGCGAGCAGCAGCGCGCGGCGCGAGAACCTCACCAGTCCTCCTTGACGGCCAGCACCGCCGAGCGCGCCGCGGCGTGGCGCGCCGCCAGTGCCGCCGTGGCCACGCCGCACAGCCACACCGCGATCGCCAGGCCAGCCACCTGCAGCGGAGGCACGTGAAGCGGCATGGTCCAGTGGAAGCTCTGTGGGTTGACCACGTGCACCAGGACCACGCTGACGGCCAAGCCAAGCATCAGCCCGAGCGCAGCGCCGGCAGCCAGCCACACCGCCGCCTCGCCGGTGACGATCGCCAGCACTTCGCGGCGGGTCAGCCCGAGGTGCGCCAGCAGGCCGAATTCCTTGCGGCGCGCCAGCACCTGCGCCGACAGGCTCGCCGCCACGCCGATCAGCCCGACCGCGATCGCCACGATCTGCAGGTAGCGGGTCACAGCGAAGCTGCGGTCGAAAATCGCCAGCGACAACGCGCGCAGTTCGCCCGCGGTGGCGGTGTCGAGCGGCACGTCGGCGCCGGCCAACGCGCGCAGGCGTTCGATCACCGCGGAAGCCTGCGTGCCCGGCTTGAGCCACAGCGCCAGATCGTTCACACGCGTGTCGCCGCCGTGTTGCTGCCAGAGCGCGGGTTGAATCACCGCGGCGCCGAACTGGCGTGCGTAGTCGCGCCAGACGCCGCACACGCGCAGGGGGTGCAGTCCATCGGGCAACGGCAACGTGACGAGTGCACCGACTTCGAGGTTGTAGATCGCCGCCATCGGCTCGCTCGCGTACACGCACGCATCGCCGCCCGGCGCCGCCATCACGCGGCCGAGCCAGGGCAGGGCGTGCACGCCGTCGTCGACCGGGCGCACGATCAACGCCACGGCAGGCTGGCTCGGCTCGAGCGACACACTGCGCACGCGCGACGCACGCACCCGCGCCACGCCGTCGATCTGGGCGGCCGTGGCAGCGAACGAGGCATCGAATGTGTTGAAGTCGCCGGCGGCGCTGCCGCCCGCGCTGCGCAGATAGAGGTCTGCCGGCAGCACGCTGTCGAGCCAGATCGACACCGCGTCGCGAAAGCTCGTGACCATCACGGTCAGCGCCACCGACAGCGCCAGGCTCGCCACCACACCGGCCACCGCGGCGCTGGCCGTGTGGCGCTGGTGGCGCGCGCGTTCGCTGGCCAGCAAGACCAGCGGCCGCCGCCGCGTCAGCGGGCGTGCCAACAGCGCCTGTACACACACCGGCACCAAGGCCACGCCGCCCGCCAGCAGCGCAGCCACCGAGGCATACGCCGCGAGCGGCAGGCCTTCGATCGCCGGCATCAGCGCCAACAGCGCAGCGGCGATCAGCATCGCCACGCCAGGTAGCCAACGCGAACGCGCGCCGCCGAGGCTCGACAGGCCTTTCAGTGCCTGCGCCGGAGGCAACGATTGCGCGGCGCGCGCCGGCCACCAGGCGCCCGCGACCGCTGCCACGATGCCGAGCGCACCGTACACCGCCGCGGCCAGCCATGACCATTGCAGCTGCGGCGCCACGCCGGTGAAGTAGCCGCCGCCGAGGTCTCCGCCCAGAGCGCGCAGTGCGATCGCCGCCAGCGCGGTGCCCGCGCCGAGTCCCAGCACGCTGCCTGCCACGCCGAGCCACGCGGCTTCGGCCAACACCAGCGCACGCCGCTGTCGTTCCGCCAGCCCGAGCACGCCGAGCAACGCAAACGTCGGTGTGCGCTGCGCCACCGACAGGGCGAGCACCGAATAGACGAGAAAGCCGCCAACCAGCAGCGCCACCAGCGCCAGCACGCTCAGGTTCACGCGATAGGCGCGCGACAGATTGGACACGCGTTGGGCCGCATCGTCGGGCTGCACGTTGCGCACGCCATCGGGCCAGGCTTGCCGCTGAAGCCAGCGCGCCGCATCGACGCCGTGCACGAGGCGCAAATCGATGCGCGACAGGCG
>DATKJN010000026.1:0-8329 GCA_035543655.1 Burkholderiaceae bacterium
CGTTCGAACTCGTTGATCATGTGCGACAGGCGCGACACGCTGGCGAACAGCCCGGCGGCAAAGCGCTGGCTTTGCTGGGGCCACAGCGAGTCGGTGAACTCCATGTCGCGCACGTACACAGCCACCTCCCACGGTTGAGGCCTGGCTCGCCGCCGGTTGCCCGGCGCCTGGCTGGCCCCGCTCGTCACCCGACCATTCTGGGCAGCGCGACGCAGGCCTGCACTCCGGGTTGTGGAGCAACTGTTGCGCTGCAGCAGCAGGGACAAATCCGCAAGGGTTTCACCGACGTCGCGGCCGGATCGATCACGCGTCGGTGAGATAGCCGCGCTGCTGTGCGAGCTCCTGGTTCTCGAAGATCGCCATCGCCGTGGTCATGCGCTTGAAGCCGAACTTTCGATAGAACGGCTCCTTGCCCGGCACCGCATACAGGATGACCTTGCGGTGGCCGCGCGACAGCTCGACCAGCCGGCCGACGATCTGCTTGCCCAGGCCAGTGCCCTGGTGGCTCGGCAGCACCGCGATGTCGCAGATGTAGGCGCAGTCCACGCCGTCGGCCAGTGCGCGGCCCACGCCCACCAGGCGAGCGTCTTCGCGCACGAAGCAGCGGTACAGGCTGTTGGAGAACGAGCGCTTCAGGTCGGCCGGCTTCTTGTCGCCGAGCGGCGCCACGCGGTACAGCGCCGACAGCTCTTCCCAGTCGACGGTGTTCAGATCGTCGGACCAATCCACACGCGGCACGGCAGCTCCAGGCGTTGGTGACGCCGGCAAGGATGCCACGCCAGCGGCGCGGCGTTCAGAACGACTTGGTGAACTGCGCGTAGATCACGTTGGGCATGGTGCCGCCGCTGTACTTCACACGCGGCACGGCGACCACGTTCACGCCCAGGCCCCACTCCTTGTGCGTGGCCGACAGCACCGGCAGCACGCCGGCCACCAGTTCGTGCGGGCCGTCGAAACGCAGCGTGCGGTAGAACACGAAGACGCCGGCGCCGATGTCGGCGCTGTAGGTGTCGCCATCGACGAAACGCTTCTGCCACGTGTGGCCGGCATAGACGCCCATCGCGTCGAGGCTGTCCTTCATCACGCCGAACGAGGTCTTGCTGACCCATTCGCTCCAGTCGCCTGTGAGCGGGCGTTCGATCTGCAGGCCGATGCCCCAGTTCTGCTCGTTGAACTCGCGCCCCGGGATCGGGTTGCCGTGTTTGTCGACCGGCGGGTCGAAGTGGTGGCTCATGCCGGGCAGTTGGATGGTCAGGTGACGCATCGGCTCCGGCCACGGCTTGGTCACTTCGTCGGGCCCTGGCACGGCAACCACCGCGGTCTGCATGATCGACGTGGGCGCGGCCTGCGCGTGAGCCATGCCGCACGCTGCGAACCATCCCAACACGAGCGCGACGGCGCGAACCATGACCCACGTCCCCTGCAACTGCTTGCAGGGGTTGTCGGCAAGGCCACAGGAAAGTCGAGCACGCGACCGCTCGTAACCGGAGCGGAAAGCGGGAAACTGCGCAGATGGCGCGCGCTGCACTGCATCCAGTGCGCGCGTTGTAAATCCTGCGTGAACTCACACCGCGTGATAGTGCGCAGCGGTTACTGGTGCAGGCCGGCCAGCACCATCGCGATTCCGGCCGCGCTGAGCAGCGTCAGCACGATGCGGCGAAACGCCAGCTCGCTCAGCCCGACGTAGACACGCGCGCCGAGCAGCGACGGCACGATCAGTGCCGGCACCACCACGGCCATCGGCAGCAACAGGTCGGCGGTGACCGCGCCGCTGGCCACGTAGGCCGCAAAGGTGACCGCCAACGTGGCCAGGTTGAAGTTCTGCAGCACCGTGCGCTGCAAGTCCTTGTCGAAGCCACGCAGCGTGCACCACAGCGTGGGCACGACGCCGGTGAAGCCGCCGATGCCTCCCATCAGCCCGCCGACGGCGCCGGCCACGCCATCGCCGATGCGCCCTCCCACGGCCAGGCGCGGCAGGCGGTGTGCGAACAACATCGCCGGGCAGCACACGATCAGGATGCAGCCGAGCACGAGCTTGAACAGATCGGCGTTGAGGTGCGGCAGCACCGCCACGCCGATCGGCACGCCGACCGCGGCACCGGCGAGAAACGGCGCCAGCGCCGCGAGCCGCAGGCCGCGCCGCACCGTCAGCGCCTGCAAGAGTTGGCCCGACAGGCCGCCGAACACGGTCATCAACGCCGCCACGCGCGGCTCGACGCCCCAGACCCAGATCGACATCGCGACCATGCCGAACGCAAAGCCCGACAGCCCTTGCACGAAACCGGCGATCGCAGCACCGAGCGCGAGCAGCAACAGGTCGTGCGCCATTCGCCGGGTTGGTCAGCGCGCGGCGTCGAACACCGAGCGCGTGCGCTGCACGCTCGGGCGTTGTTGCATCGTCTGCAACCAACGCCACAGCGCGCCGTGCGTCTTCAGCAGCGCCAGGCCGTCGGGCGCGAACGCAAAGCAGGCGAGGATCGGATAGGCATGCAGATCGGCCAGCGTGATCTCCACGCCCAGCAGGTGCGGCCCGTCGGCGTGCATCAAGCCATCGAGCGCGTCGAGCACGCGCGCCGCGCTGCGCAGCGAGTCGGCGATCTTGGCTTCGTCGCGCAGCTCGCCGTCGGCCACCGCGCGCATGCGCTCGACCGTCACGCCCCACACCATCGGCCGGTAGGCATAAGCATCGAGCAGGCCGACGATCTGGTTCACGCGCGCGCGTTGGGCGCCATCGCGTGGCTGCAGCGCCGGGCCCTCGAAGGCCTCGTCGACGTAGCGCGTGATCGCGCCGGTCTCATAGAGCTTGAACGTGCCGTGTTCGAACGCCGGGATGCGGCCGAACGGATGGCGCACCCAGTGCGCGGCCGGCACGCCGTCGGACCCGAAGATCTCGACCTCGTGCAGGGTATAGGGCACGCCCTTCTCTTCCAGCGCCAGGCGCGCCATGCGCGTGTACACGCTGCGCGCCAGGCCGTACAGCTGCACGGCACCGGCCATCGGGCTCAGGCCTTGCGCGCCAAGTAGGCGTGGTAGTTGCATCGGCCGAAGAACACGCCGGCGTCCGAGGCGGCACGTTGCCCCGCGGCCCAGGCGTCGGCCTCGGCCGCGGTCATCGCACCGGCCTGTGGCAGCAACCGGCGGAAGGTCTCGATACCCGACAGCCAGAAGCTGGCCGTGCCGACCTCGGCCAGCACATGCGAGAACGACGTCAGCAGCTCGAACCCGGCCTCGCGCAGCAGGCGCGGCATCTGGCCCATCACGCGCGGGTTGGCGACCACCGCGCTGACCAGGGCCGCGTCGTCGGCGCGGGCCTTGGCCTCGTTCGATTGGTCGAAGGTGAGCGACCCGTAGTCGCCATCGAAAACGGCCAGCATGCCACCGGGCTTGAGCACGCGCGCGCCCTCCTTCAGCACCGACAGCGGCCCGCTCACGTGGCTGATCAGCGTGTGCGCGACCACGGCATCGAACGCCGCATCGGCGAATGGCAACTGGCGCACGTCGCCGCTCTGGAACGTGACCCGCGGGCCCACGCCCTCTTCGCCGGCCAGCCGCGTGGCCGCGGCGACGAGGTACGGGCTCAGGTCGATGCCGGCCACGCTGCCGGTGAAGCCCGAATGGCGCGCGATCTCGCGCGCCACCAGGCCGGTGCCGCAGCCCATGTCGAGCACGCTGGCCGCCGGCGCGATCTGCATCGCATCGAGGTACTCGTGCAGCATGTTGGCGAAGGCCGGATGTTTGCCGCGTGCCTCGAAGCGCAGCACCAGCGCGTCGAGCGTGGCGGCATCGAGCTGGTCGGTCCTGGCGAACAGGTCTGTGGCAGTCATGGCATCACCCCCTGCCGCGCGCGTTGCGCGTGCACGATCCGAAGCGGAATCATGCATGCAACCGCGACCGGCGGACCGGCGCGCGCCGACGGTGACCAGAGGGGATGGCTGGCAGCGCACGGAGGCGAGTGCCGCCCGTGCGCGCGTCCAACGGCGGCCGGCGTGATGGGGCGCCGACGCCGGGGCTTTCAGGAGCCTTGCGGCTTGAAGTAGCGCGCCTCGAGCGTCTTGGCGCTGATCAGGTGCAACGTGACGAGCACGCGCTCGAACCACGTGAGCGGCTGGATGCGCCCATCGGGCAGGGTGAGCACGCGGCCGAGGATGGGCTCCTCTTCGATGCGCGACTCGCGGTACTCCGGAACTGGATTGGCCTCGCTCATGCGTCGTCCCCTTGCCGTTGGATGGTGGGCCCGCGTGCGGCGGACTGTATGTAACGGCGTGTATTTTAGGGTTCGCCGCGAGCGCAAGTGAAGCAGCGTTACTTGCGGCATTCGCGTTTGCGCGACGCGCAAACGCGGGGCTCGATGCGACTGCGCCTGCGCGGCGATCGCGTTGCCGCGGGTCAGCGCGGGCTTGGCGGGAAGCCCATCTTGCGCGCGCGCTCTTCCCATACGGGCAGGCGCGGCGCCGGACTCGCGGTCCCGTGCACGGGTTTCGGTGCGGGCGGGGCCGGGCGGCTGGTCGAGGCGGTGAGAAGAACGTTCATGGCACATCCGTTGCTGCAATCGGGATGCCGGTTCAAGGCATCCGATCGACATACGGCGTTCACGCGCGCATGGACGCGGCCGTTGACCGGGCCGCAGAGATCACCTCGGCGGCGTGAGCTGCCGCACGCGGTGCAGCAGCTGTTCGACGTAAGGGTCGGCGATCTGCAGCGTCTGCAGTTGCGCCGCCATTTGCTCCAGGTACTCGCGGTTGCTGCCGATCGCGCCCGTTGCCACCGCGATGATGGCGGCGGTCTCGTCCAGCGGCATCTCACCGGCATAGTCGTCGTGCGCGGGGTTGCAGGCGAACACCAGGGCCTGCAGCGGACCCTGTGGCGTATCCAGCGGCAGCAGCGTGGGGCAGTAGCCGTTGCGCAGCATCTCGCGCCGCCACAGCATCGCCGACTCGACTTCGGCCAACTCGGCGCTGATGCGAAACGCCAGGCCGGTGCTTCGACAGGCGTCGTCGGCCTGCTTCTCCAGCGTGAGCATCAACGCCGGGCGCTCTCGGGTGCCGCGTGCGATGCGCGTCCAGTAGGTGAAGCGGCGCTGGTACCCGTGCAAGTGCGCCAGCCTCACTTCACTGAAGTGAAAACCCGGATCCCACATCAGCGAGCCGTAGCCGTAGATCCAGATGTCGCGCTGCGCGGCGATCAGGTCGCCCAGCAGCGCGCGGCGCGTGGCCTCGAGTTGCTCGTCGCTCAGGCGCCACTCCGGCGGAAAACCGCGCTGGCGCGCGCGCTCGTCCCACGCTGCCACGCGCTCCCAAGTGCCACGCAGCTCCGACGTTTCCGCGGGCTTCAAGCGGCCGCGCAAGTGCGGCAGGTGTTGGAAGGCCAGGTCCGGGGTCAAAGGATGCTCCGCCGCTGTTTTACCCGATCGCGCGATCGCATCGGATGCGACACGGCAGCACGGTCGGTCACGGCGGCGCCGAACTCGCCAGCCACACGGATCGCCACCCACGCGATCCTGTCGCTGCGCCAGCGATGAATGCGGCTTAGCCGTGCTGCACGGCGCGGCGTTTCGGCGCCGCGACCGGTGGCGTGCCACGACGCGAGACCTCGCCGATCGCATAACCGATCGAGGCCAACGCCAGCGGCACGAGGTAGTAGACCGCGCGATAGCTGAGCAGCGCGGCCAGCACGATCGGTGTGCCCACGTCGGGCAGGCAGGCGACGAACACCGCCTCGAGCACCCCCAGCCCGGCCGGCACGTGCGTCACCACGCCGGCCACCGCGGCGAGCAACAAGACCCCGACGACGGCGGCGTAGGGCACCGACTGCGCCAGCAACACCCACACGATCACGCCCATCAATGCCCAGTTGGCACTGGCCACCGCCAGCTGCCACAGCGCCACGCGCAACACCGGCACCGCAAAACGATGGCCGCGCACGGAAATCTCCTTGCCGTGGCGCAGCGCGCAAGCGAGCACATACGCCAGCGACACGCCGACCATCGCCGCACCGATCGCACGCAAGGCGCCATCCGACAGATCGATGCGCTGCGGCATCGGCGGCGGCGCCAGCAGCATCACCAGGCCGCCGACGAACAGATAGCCGATCCAGTTGGTGACGATCGACAGCACGATGATGCGCGCCACCTGCTTGGCCTTGACTCCCGCTCGGTCGTACAACCGCAGCTTGATCGCCAGCGCACCGACCAACGAGCCGAAGTTGAGGTTGAACGCATAGCAGACCGCGCCGATGCCGAGCGTTCGCGGCACCGGCAGTTTGTGGCCCGTTTCGTGACGGCCCACCAGCTCATAGCTGCTGAACAGGCCGTGGCTCACCAACGCCAGCACCGCCGCGATGCCGAGGCCGCCCAGCGGCTGCTTCTGCAGCGCACCCCACACCTCGCTCCACTCGATGGTGTGGGCATGGCGAGCCAACAGCACCAGCACCAGCAGCGCCAACGCCCACGGCGCCAGCTGCTTGGTCTTGGCCCAGATCGCAGGCCAGGGCAGGCCGGTGCGCGACGCAGCGCGCGTCATCGCGCCACGCTCTCTTCCGCTGGCGCGGCCATCACGCTGCGCGGCTCACCCTGGGCGCACAGCGGTTCGACCTTGGGCTCGCGGTCGGGTAACCACTCCACCCAGCGCGGAAAGCGGTGCAGAAAGTGGAACACGAAGAAGCCGCGCACCTGCGCCAACGCCGACGACCAGCGCGTGGCCGGCGGCAGCTTCACGCAGGTGCAGCTCTCCGACATCAGCACGTCGAGCCGTTCGCGCAGGTGCGTGGCGAACTCGGCGTCGCGCACCACCACGTTGGCCTCCAGGTTCAGCGCCAGACTGAGCGGATCGAGGTTGCTGGAGCCCACCGTGGCCCACTCGTCGTCGACCACCGCCACCTTGCCGTGGAACGGGCGCTTGCAGTACTCGTACACGCGCACGCCGGCCCGCAACAGGTGCGCATACAGCATCGAGGCCGCAAAGCGCACGATCGCCATGTCGGGTTCGCCCTGCACGATCAGGTCCACCTGCACGCCGCGCCGTGCCGCGCGGCGCAGGTCTTTCAGCAGCTTGTAGCCGGGGAAAAAGTAGGCATTGGCCACCACCACCCGCTTGCGCGCCAGGCGCAACGCGGCGCGGTATTGCAGCTCGATGTCGCGCCGGTGTTGGTCGTTGTCGCGCGTGACGAACGCGGCCACGCCGCCGCCGCGCGGTGCGCGCGATGCGACGCGGCGTTGCTGATCACGTCGCCACGGCCAGCGCCAGGCATGGGCGCTCGGCTGCGGCGTGCGCAAGGCCTCGCGGCAAAAGGCTCGGATCTGCTCGACCAGCGGGCCGGCGATCTCGACCGCATAGTCCTGCTTGGCCATCTTGCCGAATTCGGCCAGATGGTCGATCGAGTAGTTGATGCCGCCGACGAAGGCCACCGCGTTGTCGACCACCACGATCTTGCGGTGCATGCGGCGAAACACATTCAGGCGACGGGCGAACCGGCCGCGCACCGGCTCGTAGGCGCGCACATCCACGCCGGCGTCGATCAGCGGCTGCAGGATGTCGGGGCCGAGGTCGGGCGAGCCCCAGCCATCGACCACCACGTGCACCTCGGCGCCGTTGCGTGCGGCCTGGATCAGCGCCTGCTGCAGCTGGCGGCCGACCTTGTCGTCGAACAGGATGAAGGTCTCCAGGTACACCTCGTGGCGCGCGCTCGCGATGGCCTCGAAAACGCGCGGGTAGTACTCCTCGCCGTTCTCCAGCAGCGAGATTCGGTTGTCGTGGGTCCAGGCGAGCTTCATAGTTGGATTTCTGCAGCGAGCGGGGCGTGATCGGACAAAGTCGCCCAAGGCCTGCGGGGCAACGGCAAGGGGTGTGCCGCCGCCACCTGCCGCACGTAGATGCGATCGAGCCGCAGCAGCGGCCAACGCGCTGGAAAGCTGCGCGCGTGCGCGCCGGTGGCCAAGCGAAACACCTCCACCAGCCCG
Source organism: Burkholderiaceae bacterium (assembly GCA_035543655.1). GTDB lineage: Bacteria > Pseudomonadota > Gammaproteobacteria > Burkholderiales > Burkholderiaceae_C > JAEUPI01. The sequence continues at coordinate 7,955 of DATKJN010000026.1, forward strand.
CACTCCTGCAACATCTCGTCGGCGCGGCCGCGCCAGTCGTTGAAGTCGCCCGCCACCACCAGTGGCGCGTCGGCGGGCACCTCGCGCTCCAGCACGGCGCGCAGCCGGGCCAGCTGCGCGCGGCGGTGCACCTCGCGCAGGCCGAGGTGCACGCACACGCCGTGCAACTCGCGTTCGGAGCCGGCGAGCTTCATCACGCAATGGAGCATGCCGCGCGTCTCGTCGCCCGGCACCGACACGTCGTGGTTGGTGAAACCGAGGATCGGAAACCGCGACAGCAGCGCGTTGCCATGCTCGAGTCCACCCACCACGGCGTTGCGGCCATACGCGTGGTCGTCCCAGATCTGGTCGGCCAGATATTCGTAGTGCGCACGG
>DATKJN010000027.1:0-4092 GCA_035543655.1 Burkholderiaceae bacterium
TGGCCTCGTTCAACGACGCACCGGCCGAGAAGACCGACATCTTCAAGATCCTGACGCAAAGCGATCCGAAGGATGTGATCGACCCCGACTCGGTGAAGACCTGCAAACTCGAAAGCTACGAGAGCACGCCGAGCTACGAGCGCTGAGTTCGAACGGGTTCAACGAGTCGCGCGCGATGAGCCTGCTGCCGCACCTGTTCAACGGGCTCACGCTCGGCTTGCTGTTCGCGCTCGTCGCGCTCGGCTTCATGCTGATCGTCGGCGTGATGGAGACCATCAACCTCGCGCACGGCTCGCTGTTCGCGCTTGGCATGTACGCGGCACTGGCAGTGATGGCGCCGCGCCTGGGCTGGTTTCCGGACCTGCAGGCCAGCTACCTGTCTCTGCCGGCGGGCACTCGCTATGCCTTGGCGCTGCTCATCGCGCCGATCCTGGTGGGGCTGTTCGGTCTGCTGTTGGAGTTGTGCCTGCGCCGCACCTATGGGCGCGACCCGCTGTATGGCTTGCTGCTCACCTTTGGCGCCGCGCTGGTGATCGAAGAAGCGATCCGGCTGGTGTGGGGTTCCACCGAGAAGCAGCTGCCGCTGCCCGATGCGCTGTCGGGTGCGGTGCTGCTCGGCGACCTGATCTATTCGCGCTACCGGCTGTTCGCCTGCGGCTTTGCCATCGTGGCGATCGGGGCGCTTTGGCTGTTTCTGGAGAAGACGCCGTACGGCGCCATCATCAAGGCCGGCGCGCACGACAGCGAGATGGTGCGCGCACTCGGCATCAACCTGGCGCGGCTGCGTGCCGCGGTGTTCGCGCTCGGGGTCGCGCTCGCCGCGCTGGCGGGTGTGGTGATGGCGCCGATCTGGGGCATCCGCCCGCAGGTGGGCGTGGATGCGGTGGTGCCGGCGTTCCTGGTGATCGTGCTCGGCGGCGTGGGGTCGTTGTGGGGCGCGGTGGCAGCGGGCCTGATGGTCGGCATGGTGGTGGGTCTGTCGGGCGCGTTCGCGTCGGAATGGTCGATGCTGTCGATGTACCTGCTGTTCATCGCGGTGATCACCTTCCGCGCGCGGGGCCTGTTCGGCCGCAAGAGCATTCTGGACGTCTGAGACATGAGCCTCTTCGAAGACAAGGTGGCCGTCGTCACCGGTGCCGGCGGCACGATGGGCCGCGCGGTGGTGGATGCGCTGGCGGCGCAAGGCTGCCGCATCGCGATGGTCGACGTGCGCGCCGAGTCGATGCAAGCCGCCGTGTCGCGACATGGCGCACGCGTGATGGCCGTGGCCTGCGACATCCGCGATGCCGCTGCGGTCGACGCCGCGCACCGCCGCATCGTCGACGCCTGGGCGTCGGTGGCGATCCTGGTCAACAACGCCGGCGTGCTGACCAACGCCAAGATCGAAGCCACCACGCCCGACAGCTGGCGCGAGGTGATGGCGGTGAATGCCGATGGCGCGATGTACTGGTCGCGCTGTGTGGTGCCCGGCATGAAGAGCGCGCGCTGGGGCCGCATCGTCAACGTCGGGTCGCTGGCCAGCAAGACCGGCGGCCTCACCGCCGGCACGGCCTACGCGGTGTCGAAGGGCGCGATCACGGCGCTCACGCTCTCGCTGGCACGCGAGCTCGCGCCGCACGGCATCACCGCCAATGCGGTGGCGCCGGCCTACGTGCGCACGCCGATGGTGACCGAGGCACTCACCGAGGCGCAGCGGCAAGCGCTGTTGTTGCAGATTCCAGTGGGTCGGTTCTGCGAGCCGGAGGAGTTTGCGCACACGGTGGCGTTTCTCGCGTCGCCGATGTCGGGTTTCATCACCGGCGAGGTGCTCGACCTCAACGGTGGTTTGCACATGGACTGAGCCGCGACGATGACCACTTCCCAGCCTTTCTCGCTCGCCGGTCGTGTGGCGTTCATCCCGGGCGGCTACGGCGACATCGGTCGCGCCGTGGCCTGGCAGTTGGCCCGCGCCGGCGCGTCGGTGGCGGTCGCGGGTCGCGACGCCGCCAAGGCCGAAGCACTCGCGGCGAAGATCGCGCAAGCCGGCCACGCCGCGCTCGGCTTCGCGCTGGACGTGAAGGACAGCGCGCAGATCCGCGCCGGCACCGAACGGGTGGCCTCGCACTTCGGCGCGCTCGACCTGCTCGTCAACTGCGTGGGCATGCAGCGCGAGCAGCGCCTGGCCGACGTGACCGAGGCGGCATTCGACGAGATCGTGCAGGTGAATCTGCGCGCGGCCATGTTCCTGGCGCAAGCCGCGTCGCACTGGCAGATCGCCGCGGTGAAGGCCGGCCGCGCGCCGGGCCGCCAGATCCATGTGCTGTCGGTGCGCGCGCAACTCGGCATGCGCGACCGCGGCTATTCGGCCTACTGCGCGACCAAGGGCGGCCTCGTGATGCTGATCAAGCAGCACGCGGTCGAACTCTGCAACCACGGCATCACGGTCAACGGCGTTGCACCGACCGTGGTGCGCGGCGAGATGGGCGCCCACTGGCTGGCCGATGCGCAGGTGCGCGAGCGGCTGCTGCAACGCATCCCGCTCGGCCGCGTGGCAGAACCCGAGGATGTGGCCGGCCCGGTGCAGTTCTTGTGCAGCGACGCGGCCAGCTTTGTCACCGGCCAGATCCTGTACCTCGACGGCGGCATCACCGCCACGCAGTGAGCGCCGGGCTGCTCGGGCAGCGGATTGGCCACCGCGCACGGAACGCGGATTGCCGGGTAAGACCTCAGCGCACGCTGTTTGAACCGACCGCAGGAGGCGAACATGATGCTCACCCGACTGTTCACCAAGCTGGCACCGCTGCTGCTGGCATTTGGCATGACCGCAGCGCATGCCGACGCCTACACCGACACCATCCAGGCGTTCCGCAAGGCCAGCGAGAGCAGCGCGTTCTTCGGCAACTCCTATGGCTACGCGGTGTTTCCCACCATCGGCAAAGCCGGGGCTGTCGTCGGTGGTGCGCACGGCAAGGGCCGCGTGTACGAGAAGGGGACCTATGTCGGAGATGCCTCGATGACGCAGGTCACGGTCGGTGCGCAATTGGGCGGCCAGGCCTTCCGCCAGATCATCTTCTTCCAGGACAAGCGTGCATTCGACCAATTCACCGCCGGTGAATTCGAGTTCGGTGCGCAGGTCACCGCGGTGGCGGTGACCGCAGGCGTGTCCGCGCAGGCGACGACCGGCGGCACCGGCGCCGGGAGGAATGTCGGTGGCGACGCCGCCAAAGTGTCCAGTTCCTACCAGGACGGCATGGCGGTCTTCACGCTCGCCAAGGGCGGGCTGATGTACGAAGCCAGCGTGGGCGGGCAGAAGTTCAGCTACAAGAAGAAATAGAGCCGGTTCGATCGGGCTGCGCCCGCAGCGATCGGCCGCTGTCGATGTGGCGTGAGCCCTCGCGGGGGACATTGGGTTGATAGGCAACCAAGGGATTGCGTATCGACGAGAACTGGCGCATCATGCAACCAAGAGGCTGCATGATTGGATGCGATGGCGCCCACTCCCGACGACCACAAGACCGACCGGTTGCTGCGCGCGCTGGCCGACAGCACGCGACGTTCGTTGCTGGATCGCCTGCGCGACCAGCCGGGCCTGACGCAAGGCATGCTGGGCAGCGGGCTGGCGCTGACGCGACAGGCGCTGTCCAAACACTTGGCCGCGCTGGAGGCGGCCGAGCTGGTGGTCACGCGCTGGCGGGGGCGCGAGAAGCTGCACTTCCTGAATCCCCTGCCGTTGCAGCTGCTGCCCCAGCGCTGGGTGACGACGACCCAACGCGAGCATGCGGCCGCACTCGCCGCGTTGAAGGTGGCGCTGCACGCGCCGCCGACCTCGCGCGACCTGCGCGACCCTGTCGTCGCACTGCTCGCTGCGCCCGCAGACGACGCACTCGACGGGCGCCGCATCGACCGCGCCGGTGCGTTGGCAGCGGCGCGCGGCTACCTGCAGGGCACTGCCGATGCCGTGCGCGCCATTGCCACCACGCTTCCGGCCGCGGGCGGCTATGCGAAACCGCCCGACGGCCGCTTCTCGATCGCCGAACACCTGCAGCACCTTGCCGACATCGAGGAAATGGGCTGGGCGCCGCGTTTCGAGCGCCTGCTGGCAGAAAAACGCCC
>DATKJN010000028.1:0-4498 GCA_035543655.1 Burkholderiaceae bacterium
TCGGGCCCTGCTGGCCTGCCGAAGGAAGTGACCGATCGCTTGAGCAAGGCGCTGGCCGAGATCGTGGCCGACCCGGCCATCGTCAAGCGCTTCGAAGAGCTCGGCATCACGCCGTCGAAGGTGAGCGCCGCACAGTTCGGCGACTTCGTCGCCAAGCAGATCAACGACTGGGCGCCGGCAATCAAGGCGGCGGACGTGAAGCCTTGAGGGTTCCGCGTTTGATGGTGGTCGACGTTTGCGGAGGTCTTGCGCGGCGCGGTGGGCGGTACCCGGTGTCGGCTCCTGCTGTCGCGGTCGGCCCTGCGGGCCGACTTCGCTGCGATGCTCGTAGGGCGAGGGCGGCTGCGATGCCGCTCGCAGCGGCGCTGAACGCGCCGCTGCTCATGGCTTCTCGCCGATCCGGCGCCCCCGGCGCCGGACTTCCCCTCGCCCTGCTGCGCTTCTCGCCGCGCCACAAGTCGCCGCCCCCGGGTACCGCCCACCGCGCAGAGACGTTGGTGTTCTTCGTCGAAGGAACGCCTCGGTGCCCTGGCAAAGCCGTGGGTGGGTGTGCGCCGGCAGCGACATTGCGCGGCGCCGAGGAACGCAGGGCTCGTGACCGCGCGCACGCAGTGCGCGCTTCAACCTCTGACTCGCGGCGATTGGCCGAGCGCAGCGAACGCAGTGAGCGCAGCGAGTTTCGCCGCGGGCCACGAGTCCGAGTACCGCAGGGGATCCGGAGCGAAGCGGAGGACGCCGTGCGCGAGCGCTGGCGCACACCCACCCACGGCTTTGCCACGCCGGGTCGATGCAGACCAACCCAATGATGGACGCCTACCTTCTCGATTGGCTCAACCTGCTGCTGCGCTTTGCGCACGTGATCACCGGCATCGCCTGGATCGGTGCGTCGTTCTACTTCGTCTTTCTCGATCTGAGCCTGAAGCCGCCGACCGATCCCGAACTGCAGCGGCGCGGGGTCGATGGCGAGTTGTGGGCGGTGCACGGCGGCGGCTTCTACAACCCGCAGAAGTACCTCGTCGCACCGAAGTCGCTGCCCGAGCACCTGCACTGGTTCATCTGGGAGAGCTACAGCACCTGGCTCACCGGCTTCGCGCTGTTCACGGTGCTGTACCTGTTCAACGCCAGCACCTTCCTGGTCGACACGAACGTGTTTCACTGGTCGGCCGGAGCGGCGATCGTGGCGGCGCTGGGCTTTCTGGCGGCGGGCTGGATCGTCTACGACGCCATCTGCCGCATCTTCGGCCAGCGCGCACGCGGTGACCTGATCGTCGGCGTGCTGCTGTTCGTCTACGTGGTGGCGGCCACGTGGTTGGCGTGCCAGCTGTTCGCTGGTCGCGCAGCCTTCCTGCTGGTGGGCGCGATGCTGGCCACGGCGATGAGCGCCAACGTGCTGTTCTGGATCATCCCGGGGCAGCGCAAGGTGATCGCGCAGATGCGTGCCGGCCAGCCGGTGGACCCGGTGCACGGCCAGCGCGCCAAGCAGCGCAGCCTGCACAACACCTACTTCACGCTGCCGGTGCTGGTGTCGATGGTGTCCAACCACTACGGCTGGCTGTACCAGTCCAGGCACAACTGGCTGGTGCTGGTGGTGCTGATGCTGGCGGCAGCGCTGGTGCGCCACTCGTTCGTCGCGCGCCACAAGGCGCTGGTGTTGCGGCAGCCGGTGCCCTGGGGTTACGCGGTGGTCGGCGTCGTGGTGATGCTGGGCGTGGCAGGCGCGCTGATGCCGGCGCCGCCGAGTGCCGCTGCGGCCGCGCGCCCGGCCACGCTGGCCGACGTGCATGCGATCGTCGAGCAGCGCTGCCTGATGTGCCACAACGCGCAGGTGCAGCAGAAGAACGTGGCACTGCACACCGACGCATTGATCCGCCAGCATGCGCAGGCGATGTACCAGCAGACGGTGGTGCTGAAACTGATGCCGCTGTCCAATGCCACGCAGATCACCGACGACGAGCGCGCGGTGATCAAGCGCTGGTTCGAAGGCGGCGCGAAGTAGCACGCCCGCTGCGCGGGCTCACTTGCCGATGATCACCTGGCCGCGGATCTCGCCCTCGGGTGCGGCCTTGGTCACCACGCTGACGTACCAGCGTTCGGCGAGCACCTCGTCGACCTGCGTCGGCGTGAGAGTCACGCTGCCGGAGTCGATGCCTTGCGCCAGGTTGAGCGGCACCGCGACGGCGGCGTTCTCGCCCGGCATCGCCGGCCCGTGGAACGAGGCGCCGACCGGCGGACCGCTCAGGCCCTGGGTCGACAGCGTCCACTTCAGCACGCGCGACTGCTTGTCGAGCGAGACCTGCATGTTGCCGGTGGCATTGCTGTCGTTCGGCGGCACCAGGCTCGCGCCCGTCAGGCGCACCAGCAGGGTGGTGGTAGTGGGTGCCTGTGCGGCCGCCTGCACGCTCCACGCCAGCAGGCTCGCCAGCAGCACGGCGCTGTACAGGATGTTGCTGCGGGCATGGCGCGTCGTCATGGCCAGGATGCTGGCGCCAGCCTGCCCCGTGCGCAGTCAGGGCGTTGCCGTATTGCGTGTAGGACATGCCTGACACGCGGCGATCGAGTGCACTCAGCGAGCCTGCCGGTGCCGCCGATGCCACTCGGCGAGCGAGAAGTCGGGGTAGGTGTCGAAGCGCTGGTCGCTGCGTCTGGACTGGACCGGCACCCAGTCAGGTTTCGAGCCGAGCATGATGTGCGAGACCGACGTCGCCGGCGGCAGCGGCGTGTCGATCGCGCCCGCCTGCGGGTGCACCAGCTCCGGCCAGCGCGGATCCCACAGCCACAGCGGGCTGCCGCACTGTTTGCAGAAGTGGCGTTGGCCCTGGCTGCGCCGGCCGTTGCCGAGCTTGGCGCGGTACACGGCGAGATGCTCGCGCCCCTTGACCTTGAGGGTGGAGAAGTCGGCGCCGAGGTTGATCGCATAGCCGCCGCTGCCCGCGGTCTTGCGGCAGATCGAGCAGTAGCAGCGCATGAACGGCACCGGTTCGTGCGACTCCACGCTGAAGCGCACGGCGCGGCAGTGACAGGATCCTTTGAGCAGCATGGCGAGCGGTCTCCGGGGTGTTCAACCCCCCGATCATCTTCGCCCGCCGTGCTGGCCGACAAGATCGCACGCTCGTCGCGTGCCCGCGGCTCACCCAGCGCGCAGCATCCCCGTGCGGTCGTGGCAGTTGAGGTATTCGAACCACGGGTCGTCGGCACGGGCCACGGTGACCTCGTGGTACAGCTTGAGCTTGGCTGCGGGACCGAGTGTCGACAGGTATTTCATCGCCGCGCCGAAGATCGCCACGTGCGTCGGGTGCGACTCGGCCCAACGCTCCAGCGCCGACAGGCTCTTCCACCAGCTCAGGCCGTAGCTCTTGTCGGTGGGCCGGCCGTCGCGCGTCTGCACCTGCACGTAGCGGTTGGCGTAGCAGCCGATCTTCACGCCGTCGTCACGCAGGAAGTCCATGCCCGCGCGCAGCACCGGCTCGACGTCGCGCTGGTACATCGTGCGCTCGTCGGCCTCGGTGTCGCTCCAGTCCTGGCCGGAGCGGATCAGGCACAGGTTGCCGTGCGGCCGCACCGTCACCAGTGCGCCATCGCGCACGAGCTGCGGCTGACCCTGCGGCTCCATCGCATCGGTCTGCGACGCCGGGATGCGGTCGCGCGCGCCGCCCCAATACGCATGCTCGAGCACCGTGTCGCTCATGCCGCGCGCCAGCGTGGCAATGCCTTCCGCGCGGTCGGGCGCCGAGAACAGCGTCTCGTAGCGATCGACGCCTGGCAACACCCGCTCGATGAAGGTGCCGAGCCCGGGCCGCTCATCGCGCGTCCAGCGCTGGCCGCGTGCCGCGAACCAGCGCTCGAAACGCGCGGGCTCGTCCCAGTAGGCCGCACAGATCACGTTGGTGAAGCCCGCCTCGTCGACATAGCGCGCGCGATCCCAGTGACCCGGGCCCGCATCGGCGTCGAACCAGGCGGCGAGTTCTCGCAGCGCACTGGCGCCGGGCGCCTCCGCGTTGCCGTGCCACTGCACGCCGAAGTACGCCATCACCACACGCGTCACGTTCGCCGCATGGCGCGCGACGAACGACGGATACGGTGGCGTGTAGTCGTCGCCCACGCGGCGATGCCGCGTGCGCGGGCATTGCAGGTGCTCGGGGATGGCCGATTCCATCGCCGGCTCCTCAGAGGGCGCGGCGCAGCGGCGGCGCCTCGGCGAGATCGCTGCGCGGTGTCACGGCACGCGGTTCGTCGTCGGGCCCCAGTTCGCTGGTCGGCGTGGCGCGCACCACCACGCGGTCGCCCGGTGTCTTGTTGAGCAGCAGCCGCGTCACGTCGGGCCGCGCGTAGTGGCCGGCCGGGTCCGCCGCGGCCTTGGCCAGCGAGATCATGCCGAGGTCGAGGTCGGCATAGACGATGCCCTCTTCGGTTTCGGGGATCGGCTCGTGCATCAGCTGGCCGTCGGGCGCGTAGATCGCGGTGAAGCCGCCGCCGGCCAGCAGCAGCTGCTTCTTCATCG
>DATKJN010000029.1:0-5050 GCA_035543655.1 Burkholderiaceae bacterium
CTGGATCGACAACGTGCAGCGCGTGATGCCAAAAGGCGAGGTGGTGCCGGTGCCGATCCTGTGCACCGTGACCTTCGGCGCGCCGCTGCTGCGCGCCGATGGCGAGGACAAGCGCGACTTTCTCGAACGGGCCCGCGCTGCCGTGTTGCAGCTGCGGCCTTCGGCGGCATGAACCTGCGCACCTGGTCGGTGAGCGAGCAGGTGGCGCTGCTGTTCGTCATCGTGTTCGGGCTGCTGCTCGCCTCGACCATCGCCTGGACGCTGATGTCGCTGCGCGACATGGCCGAGCCGTCGCGCCGGCGCCATGAACGTTTCGGCCGCGACCTGCGTGCGGTGTGGATCGGCGCGGTGCTGTTCTGGCTGTCGTGGATGTCGGGCGCGATCGGCGCCACGCTGCTGTTCGGCACGGTGTCGTTTCTTGCGCTGCGCGAATTCATCACGCTGATGCACACGAGGCGCGGCGATCACCGCGGGTTGATCATCGCCTTCTTCGTCGTGCTGCCGATCCAGTTCGCGATCGCCGGCGGGCGCTGGTTCGATCTGTTCACCGTGTTCATCCCGGTGTACGTGTTCCTCGCCATTCCGGTGGTCAGCGCGCTGGCCGGCGACCCGCAGCGCTTCCTCGAGCGCAACGCCAAGATCCAGTGGGGCCTCATGGTGTGCGTGTACGGCCTGAGCCACGCGCCGGCGCTGTTGCTGCTGGAGTTTGCCGGCTATGACGACCGTGGCGCGTTCCTGCTGTTCTTCCTCGTCGTGGTGAGCACGGTGGCCCAATTGGTGCAAGAAGGCGTGAGCCGGCGCTTTCGCGGCGTGCCGGCGGCACGCCAGATCGACCGCAGCTTTTCTGCGCGCGGCTGGATCCTCGGCGTGGCGCTGGCCGGCGTGGTGGGCGCCGCGTTGTACTGGATCACGCCGTTCAAGCCGTTCCAGGCCTTGGTGCTGGCCGCGCTGGCCGGCGGCGCCGGCACGCTCGGCGAGTTGGTGATGCGCGCGCTCAAGCGCGACGCCGGCGTGGCCAGCTGGGGCAACGCCAGCGCGGTCACCGGCGCGGTCGGCCTGCTCGATCGCATCGCGCCGCTGGCGTTCGCCGCACCGATCTTCTTTCACCTCACCCGCTGGTACTTCCGGGTGTGAGCATGCGCATCCTCGGCATCGACCCCGGCCTGCAACGAACAGGGTTCGCCGTCGTCGAAAGCCAGGGTGCGCGACTGCGGTATGTGGCCAGCGGCACCATCAGCACCCTGGAGGCGCCGCGCGGCGAACTGCCGTTGCGCTTGAAGCTGATATTCGAGGGCATCAACGAGGTGGTCCGGCGCTACACGCCGGATGCGGCTTCGGTGGAGATCGTGTTCGTGAACGTCAACCCGCAAAGCACGCTGCTGCTGGGCCAGGCGCGCGGTGCCGCGCTGGCCGCGCTGGTGGCCGGCGGTCTGCCGGTGGCCGAGTACACCGCACTGCAGATGAAAAAAGCCGTGGTCGGCCACGGCCTGGCCACCAAGGCGCAGATCCAGGCCATGGTCACGCGCCTGTTGTCCCTGCCGCGCGAGCCGGGCAAGGACGCCGCCGACGCGCTCGGCCTGGCCATCACCCATGCCCACGCCGCGCGATCGATCGAAGCCATCGCGCGCGCCGCGCCGCTGGCGCGCAAGTCGCATGCCCAGTACAAGCGCGGCCGCATCTATTGAACCCAACGTTGCACCGTACCATCGAACCAGGAGACAGCGCATGCCTTCCCCGATCCAGACCGAATGGACTTCCGTCGCCGTGCCCGGCGGCGCTTTCTTCGACGCCTACCTCGCCAAGCCGCCGGCGGGCAGCGGCCCGGGCCTGGTGCTGTTCCAGGAGATCTTCGGCGTCAACGAACACATCCGCGGCGTGGCCGATCAGTACGCGCTCGATGGCTTCGTGGTGCTCGCACCCGACATCTTCTGGCGCTCGCAGCGCCGCGTCGAGCTCGGCTACGAGGGCGCCGACCGCCAGCGCGGCATCCAGCTCGCCGGCCAATTGAAGGGCGCGGAACTCGGCCTCGACATGGTGGCCGCCGTCACCGCGCTGCGCTCGCGCCCCGAGGTCAACGGCGGCAAGGTGGGCGCCATCGGCTACTGCATGGGCGGGCGGCTGGCGTTCCTGGCGGCGGCGACCGCCGGCGTCGATGCAGCGGTGGCGTACTACGGCGGCGGCATCCACGACCAGCTCGACAAGGCGGCCGCCATCAAGTCCCCAGTGTTGTTCCACTACGCCGAGCACGACGACCACATTTCGATGGCCGCGGTCGACAAGGTGCGCACCGCGATGCAGGGCAAGCCCGCCGAGGTGCACGTGTACCCGGGCGCGATGCACGGCTTCAACTGCTGGGCGCGTGCCTCGTACCATGCGCCGAGCGCCGCGCTGGCGCACGGCCGCAGCCTGCAGTTCCTGGCGACGAATCTGTTCGACGCCTAGTTCTTCGGCTGGGTCTCTTCGGGCGGCGGCCGGCCCGGCAGCTGGCCATCGATCAGCGCCGGCGGTGGTGGCGGCGGCGCCGACGGGAACCATATGTCCTTGATGGCCCCGCCCACGCGCGTGAAGATCCAGATGTTGAACGTGGCCAGCACGATCACCACGGCCCAGCGGAAAAAGCCGGTGGCGCGCTGGCGCGGAATGTCCTCGCCCGTGGCGGCGTGCAGCGACCAATACATGGCCGAGGCCGCCAGCGCGAGCACGGTGAGCACGGCACTGGCGATGAAGAGGTAGGTCATGTCAGGGTGCCTTCCTCGTTGTCATAGCAGGATGGCCAGCCGTTCGAGGATCAGCACGCCGAAGAACGCGGCGGCCGCGATCAACGTCCACTTCAGCAGCAGCACGCCGCGCGCGCGCCACGCCGGGGCCTTGGTCCCGACGTACATCGCAAAGCACAACACGCTGGCCAGCAGCAGCAGGCCAAACACCAGACGAAAAATGAGCATCGGGTCGCCGCAGGCTCACCACGCGGGTGCGAGCTCGGCAAATCCGGCAGGGGCTTTGGTCGCATCGTCGAAGCTCACCGCTTCGACGGCGCCGGGCTCCGCGAACAGCTTGCGCAACAGCTTGTTGTTGAGCGCGTGGCCGCTGCGAAACGCGGTGTAGCGCCCCAGCATCGGGCCGGCGATGTAGAGGTCGCCGATCGCGTCGAGCACCTTGTGCTTGGCGAACTCGTCGTCGTAGCGCAACCCTTCGGCATTGAGCACACGCGAGTCGTCGACCACGATCGCGTTGTCCATCGCGCCGCCCAGCGTCAGGCCGCGCGCGCGCATCGCCGCCACGTCTTTGCTGAAGCCGAACGTGCGCGCCCGTGCGATGTCACGCTTGTAGCGCCCGCTGCCCATGTCGAAGGTCACCTGCTGGCCGGTGGCATCGACCGCCGGGTGCTTGAAGTCGATCTCGAAATTGAGCACGAAGCCATGGTGCGGTTCCAGCCGCGCCCACATCAGCCGCTCGCCCTCGCCCTCGCGCACCTCGACCGGCCGCGCAACGCGCCAGAAGCGCTTGGGCTTGTCCTGCAGCGCGATGCCGGCGTTCTGCAGCAGGAACACATAACTCGCCGCCGAGCCGTCGAGGATCGGCACCTCGTCGGCATCGATGTCGACTTGCAGGTTGTCCAACCCCAACCCGCTGCAGGCCGACATCAGGTGCTCGATGGTCTGCACCTTCGGCGCACCAGGATCGCCACCCGGCGAGATGGTGGACGCCATGCGCGTGTCGCACACCGCCTGGGGATTGACCGCGATGTCCACCGGCCGCGGCAGGTCGACACGGCGAAAGACGATGCCGGTGTCGGGCGGCGCCGGCCGCAACGTGAGCTCGACCTTCTGCCCGCTGTGCATGCCCACGCCGACGGCGCGGGCCAGTGACTTAAGCGTGCGTTGCGCCAACATGACGCCATTGTAGGAAGCCGCCATGCCCCCGCCGGCCGGAGGCAAGCCGGCGGCGGGGCGTTTGAGCAACGCAATCCTCATTTCAGCAACCCTCCACATTGCGCCGCTCCAGCGGCGCATCCCCAAGCGCACGCCGCGGGTCCGGCTCTGCCGGCGCGCTGGCGTGGCCCCCTTGAGGGGGAGGCGGGCGCAAGCCCGCCTCGGGGGTGGGCCACTCAATCGGCCTGTTTTCTCAGAAAAGCCGGGATCTCGATCTCATCCATGCCGTTGGAGCTCAGTGCCTCCACGCGCGCTGCTGCCTGCGCCCGGTTGCTGCGCCACACGCTGGGCGTGGCGTACGCGCCATAGTCGGGCGCTGCGGCCTGCACGGGCGCCGCCGCGCCGTTGTGTGCCGGCTGGTGCTGCACCGGCACGTTGTCGGTGCCGGTGCGCTGCACGGTGTTCGACTGCACCACGGTCAGCGGCGTCTGGACCCGCTTGGCTTGCGACAGGCCGGTGGCGATCACCGTCACACGCAGCTGGTCGCCCAGCGTGTCATCGAAGGCGGCGCCATAGATGATGTAGGCATCGTCGGCGGCGTAGCGCCGGATGCAGTTCATCGCGCTCTTGCTCTCGTTCAACTTGAACGTCGCCTCGCTGGCCGCGATCAGCACCAGCACGCCGCGCGCGCCGGACAGGTCGATGCCCTCGAGCAGAGGACACGCCACCGCGGCCTCGGCGGCCTTGATCGCACGGTCAGGGCCGCCGGCCATCGCGGTGCCCATCATCGCCTTGCCGGGCTCGCTCATCACCGTCTTCACGTCTTCGAAGTCGACGTTGACCAGCGCGTCCATGTGGATGATGTCGCTGATGCCGCCGACCGCGTTGCGCAGCACGTCGTTGGCGTGCGCGAACGCAGCCGTCTGCGTGACATCGTCGCCCAGCACCTCGAGCAGCTTCTCGTTGAGGATCACGATCAGGCTGTCGACGTTGGCTTCGAGCTCCGATGCGCCCGAGTCGGCCTGTTTGGCGCGGCGCGGCCCCTCGAACTCGAACGGCTTGGTCACCACGCCGACGGTGAGGATGCCCATGCTCTTGGCGATGCGCGCGATCACCGGCGCGGCGCCGGTGCCGGTGCCGCCGCCCATGCCGGCGGTGATGAACACCATGTGCGCGCC